>JBBQDF010000475.1:0-2702 GCA_038319475.1 Thermoanaerobaculia bacterium | reverse complement strand
CCGAAGCAGACAGGTGAGACGCCAGGACCTTCACCGCCACGGTGCGGTCCAGGCGCGTGTCCTTCGCCCGGTAGACCTCTCCCATCCCCCCCGCGCCGATCGGGGCGACCAGCTCGTAGGGACCCAGACGGGTGCCGGCGGCGAGAGCCATCTACTTCAACCCCGCCTGCCAGTTGAGCACGAGGACGAGCGGCGGCGGCGGATCTTTCGAAGCGCGGACGATGATCAGGAAGCGGCCGTCCGGAGCGACGTCGTACTTGAACGGCACGTGAGATCCGAAGGCGTAGTAGATCGGGGCGTCGAAGAGGCGCGCCGGGGGAGCGGTGGGAGCGCCGTTCGAAGGATCGAAGGGAGTCGCCATCATCGTCTCGCTCTTCGAAACGAAGAAGAGCTCGCGGCCATCCCGGCTCCAGCGCGGCTGAGTTCCTCCGTCAGAAGAAACCCGGAGCCGCTGCGACGGATCCGGGAACGAAGCGACGAAGACCTCTTTGCGCCCGGACTCGTCCGAGACGTACGCGACCCGCCGGCCGTCCGGGGAGAACGATCCCTCGTCCTCGTCGAAGGGGCTCGCGATGAAGTCGCGCGGACGAGGGTCGCCGGAGAGGGAAATCACCTTGAGGTCTCCGCGGGTCGCCGCCGAGAGCTCCTGGTAGAGAAGGACGTTCCCGTCGGGGGAGACGTCGCGCGCCCAGCGCGGACGGGTCGGCGGCATCAAAGAGGTTGGCTCCCCCGCGCCGGAAACGTCCCTCGCGAAGATGTTCCACTTCCCCTCGCTGGTGTTTCCAAAAAAAATCCGCTTCGCGTCGGAAGAAAAGACCGGGTTCAAATCGGGAAACGGCATCGGGGAGCGCGTTCCCGTTCCCAGCCTCGTGTCGAAGAGCCAGATGTCCGGCGGCACCGCCTGCTGTTCCATCGCCGCGACCGCGAGCTGCCGGCCGTCCGGGGAAAATCGCGGGCTGACGTACATGCCGGTCGAGGCGATGCTGCCGACCTCCCGGCCCGTCCGATCGAACCAGGCGAGCCGCGACAGCCGGATGTCCGAGGCGGGCGAGTACACGAGAGCCTTCTCGGAGGCGCCGAACGCCGTTCGGCCGGTCGTCGCGAAGTACTCGATCTTATCGACCACCTCGACGGGATCTCCGACGACCTCGAGCCGGTCGGCATCGAATCGAACCGCCATCAGGCGCCCGCCGCGCCGAAAGAGGAGGTAGCCGGGGGGCACATAGAGGACGTCCGAATGTTCCCGGATGACAGCCCGCTGTTCCCGGGAGTCGAGCGACCTTGCATAGATGACGGCGTTCTCTTCGCCCTGGACCCGAACGTTGTAGAGGAAGTGACGGCCATCGGGGAGGAAGGCCGGAAACCGATGGAACTCGCGGCCTTTCAGCTCGGTGACCGGCGTGGGGGACCCTCCTGAGGCCGGCACGCGCAGGATCGGCAACCCGTAGCCTTTGGAAAACAAGATGGTCCCGTCGGGGGCCCAAGTGCCTCCTCTCGACTCCTCGACGTCCGCCAGCGCGATCGGCGAAGCGGAGGCGGACGCCTCCACCACCTTCAGCTTGCCCTGGGCGAAGAATCCCAGCGATTGTCCGTCGTGGGACCAGAACGGGAACGTGGCGCCGCTAGATCCCCGAATCGGAAAGGAGTCGAGTGACTCGAGCGGGCGCACCCAGAGGAGAACCTGGTCGTCCGCGTCCCTCGCCGAAAATGCAACCCGCGTCCCGTCGGGGGACACCGCGGGCGTGCCGCTGTTCGCGTCGACGAAGTGGAACTCGGTATTCGGCGGAGGGAGGAGAGTTGATCGGATGACCTGCGGCCGCGCGGCTTTCGGTAGCGTGGCTCTCCCGAGGAGCGCGCCGATTCCCAGAGCGACGAGCGCCGCGGCCCACGGAAGCACCCGCGAAACCTTCGATCGGACGGGTCGGACCACGGCGGTGTCGGGATGCTCCCGGTCCCGCGCGATCTCGCGGAGCTGGAGGCCGACGTCCTGCGCGGTCTGCCACCGGTCCTCGGGATCCTTCGCGAGGCAGACTTTCACGAGGCGGTCGAGCGACGTCGGCGTCAGCGGAGCAGCTTCGGAGATCGGCCGCGGCTCGTCGCGCAGGATCGCGCCGATCAGGCTCGCCTGCGTCGCCCCCGAAAACGTTTTCCTCCCGGTCGCCATCTCGTAGAGCACGCAGCCGAACGCAAAGACGTCCGTCCGCGCGTCGGCCTCCTTCCCCTCGAGCTGCTCGGGAGCCATGTACTGGAGCGTGCCGAGGAGCGACCCCTCTCGAGTGACGGGCGCGGCCTGCGTCGGCAGAGCGGTGAACTGAGAGACCGCGGAGACCGGAGCGAGCACCTTGGCCAGACCGAAGTCGAGGAGCTTTACGCCCGACTTCGTCACCATCACGTTGCCTGGTTTCAGGTCGCGGTGCACGATCCCCTGCCGGTGTGCTCGGTTGAGTGCGTCGGCGATCTCGCACCCGTAGCGAAGCGTCAGCTCGAGCGACAGCGGCCCTTTCGCGAGGCGCTCCGCAAGCGTGTCCCCCTCCAGGTACTCCATGACGAGGTAGTCGATCCCGTCCTGGTGGCCCACGTCGTAGAGCGCGCAGATGTGCGGGTGTGAGAGCTGCGAGATCGTCCGCGCCTCCCTCTCGAAGCGCTGCCGCGACTCCGGAGACGACGTCAGGTGCGCGGGCAGGACCTTCACCGCCACCGTG
>JBBQDF010000474.1:0-2715 GCA_038319475.1 Thermoanaerobaculia bacterium | reverse complement strand
AGGCCCGACGGCACGGGGTCGAACCGACCGGCCACCAGATCACGCACGATCGAAAGATGCCCAACGTTCGGCACGCTCGCCACGAGCGTCGCGCCCGCCGCAGCGATCTCTCGTCCAATCTGAAGGGCGGCAATCGGATCCTCGAGGTGCTCGAGCACGTCTGCGAAAACGAGCGCGTCGAAACGCTCCAGGCTGGCGGCGAGGCGAGGCAGGATCTCCGTCAGATCGCCTTCCAACACTCGGTCGCAACGCTCGCTGGCCCGGAGGGCGAGAGCGGGATCGCGTTCTATCCCCGTCACGCTCCAGCCCGGGTTTTTCCCGCGAGCGGACGCGATACCGCCACCGGCGCCGCACCCAACGTCCAGGATGCGGACGCTTCCGCCGGGCAACCTCCGCGTCAACTCCGGTCTTTCCCGCTCGGAGGGATCCTCGAACCGGATCGCCCGAAAACTCGGATCGGTGAGTCTCGAGCCCGATCCGGCCAGCCGACGGAGGAAGCCACTCACGGTCTCGTCGTCCGCCGGAGGAAAATCCTCCGATCGGAAGGCGAGCGCCGAGCCTGACCGACAGGATCCGCCGGCGGCTCGCAGCGTCGCCCCCTCGAGCTCGCTCAGCGTGTGAACAAAAGGCGGATCCTGCGACGTCGCCGTTTCCGATAGCAGCACGCGTCCTGCCGGCGGCTCCGGGACCGTGCCCGGCCCCGGCAGAGCGGATCCCTCGAGGACCGCGACCCAGGAGTCCGCGCCGGCGAGGCACTGCCGCGCCGACGAGAGGGGCTCCCAAACGGCGACGTCGTCGGCCGCGACAGCGCGCCGCCATCGCAAACGAGAGAGGCTTACACCGTAGTCGGGAAGCCCCGGGCTGGAGAGAAACGCGAGCGAGCGCGTCAAGACGAGGCCGCGATGCGGTCGACGACGGGCGCGGAGTCGCTATCGAGCGCCGGGAACATCCAGTGGTGTCGCGGGCGTAGAAGGCCCACGACGTATTCGGAAGCCGCGACCGAGAAGCCGGGCTTGAGAATCCGCGCGTCATGGACGTGCAGAGCCTTCTCGTCTCCGAGGTATACATAGACGCGAAAATCACCCTGCGCCACCGGCAGCTCCGGAAAGACGAGCCTCAACCGGTACCGCGTACGCCCGGTCAGCGGCGCCCACACCTCCTGCCGGGTGTCCACCGCGAATGCCTGGATGCCGTCCTCTCGGTCCACGCCGACGCGGACATGAAAGGCGAGAGACGGTTCTTCGGTCTCGAACCCGATGTCCAGAGCGACCGTCTCGCCCGAGGCAAACTCGGAGCGGGGATATCCCGAACCGTCGTGCAAGACGACATCCGTTAGGTGCGCAGGGTTGCGTCCCTCGGTCGGCGCAACGGCCTGGGGCTCGGGCGCCAGCATCCTTTCCTTTTCCTGGAGGAACGCTTCGTAGCTCCGCACCACCGAAAGCGCACCGCCCTTGCCGGCGACTTCTCCATTCCTGAGCCAGATCGCTTCGTCGCACAGGAGCGCTACGTAATACAGGGCGTGCGAGCAGAACAGGAGTGTCCCTCCTCTACGGTGAAACTCGGTGATCCGGTCGACCGATTTCTTCTGGAAATAGCCATCGCCGACCGCCAGCGCCTCGTCGATGATCAGTACGTCGGCCTCGGCATGCGTGGCAACGGAGAAGGCAAGCCGAAGGGCCATGCCGGAGGAGTAAGTCCTCACGGGTCGATCGAAAAAATTACCCAGCTCGGAAAAATCGCGGATCTCAGGCAGCCGTTGGCGGATTTGGGGGCCGCTCAGTCCCAACAGCGCGGCATTCATCCGGGCGTTCTCGCGGCCCGTGAATTCGGGATGGAATCCCATACCGAGCTCCAGGATCGAGGCGACAACGCCCTGCCGTTCCACCGACCCGGAGGTCGTCTGTGTGGTCCCGGCGACAATCTTGAGCAGGGTCGACTTGCCTGCGCCGTTCTCACCGATCAGGCCGAGGGCCCGGCCGCGCGGCAGCTCGAACGAGACGTTCTTTAGCGCAACGAACTCGTGGTGGCGCGGGCGTCGAAAGAGCAGTTCGCGCAGGCGGTCGCCGGCGGATTCATAGAGGCGGTAGGTCTTCGAGACCTTCGAGACCCGAACGGCAATCTCGGAGGAGGGCACTGCTCTAGCAGCCGATGGAAAAATGGATGCGGGTGTCGCGTCCGGGCTTTTGCAATCGGCAACAGGCAGAACTGAGACTTTCGTCGTGCCTGTTGGTCAAGGTCTCTTCCTGGCGTAACGCCGAGCAAGAGCCCGTCCGCCCTGCGGGTTGCGGCGGCGCGGGGCCGCTCCTCCCCGATGCGAACAGCATCGCCTTGGTCGTTTCGCCTCCCAGCCGGCCCGACGGCGCTCGCAACGCCATCCCGCACCCTTTTCCCACGGGCCGCTAGGAGAGGGACCGTGCGGTCGGTGATTCGTGACCCGGGCTCGAGAGCGGTACCAGCGCGGCCATCTCGAATCTCAATCCCCGATTGTTTCTCACCGCCCGACCGCGAACTCGCAGCGTCGGCACAGGAAGTTTTCGGGCGCCTCTTCAACTCCGTAAGTCCATTTGCGAAGTCGGGCCATCGTGTCGCCGCCGAGCAGCTCCGCCACCGTCTGCGTCTTCAGATCCCCGATCGTCAGTTTCTCGTAATAGTCCTGACAACAGAGGACGGCCTTGGCCGTTGCGGTGATGTGGAGGTGCTCGAAGGGGCGAGAAC
>JBBQDF010000473.1:0-2727 GCA_038319475.1 Thermoanaerobaculia bacterium | reverse complement strand
TTTCGCGCCATGATCGGGTCGTCGGACGTGTAGGGGAAGACCACGAACCCCTCCCGCACCAGAGTCTTCGTGGCCGCGAGAAGCTCCTCGTTGTCAGGCCACAGGGTCTGCTCGTCCCCGAGAACTTCGAGCTTGACCCACTCGGAGAGGCCGACCTCGCGGCCGAGGCGCGCCGCGCGCACGGCGTCCTCCGCGTTGAAGCATCCTGCGGTGTTCGGCAGGATCGTCATGCCGCCGGGCACGAAGTCGAGAAGCGATTCCTTCCCGCGGTCCGTCAAATTCACGCGACGCACGGCGACAGTCACGATTTCGGCTCCGGACTCGAGGAGGGCGTCCTTCATCAGCGGGAGAGTCGCGTACTTGCCCGTTCCGACGATGAGCCGCGAGGTAAACGTCTTTCCGGCGAGGACGAATGGCTCAGGGGCGAGCGCGGGAGCGATCGTGTCAGGAGGCGCGGAGGTCGTCACGACGTTTTCCTTTCGTCGAGCAGAACGTTATCGAGGAGCCGGGTCTTCCCCACCCGAACGGCAGCCGCGAGGGCGGCTCCCGGCCCGGCGCGCTCTGCACGCTCCATCGACGTGGTCTCGACCACCTGGACATAGTCGACCGGGAGCCCGGCAGATTCGAGTTCCCTCCGGGTTTCTTCTTCCAGACGCCGGACATCCGTCTCGCCGGCGGCCGCCCGGTCTCTCCCGTGGAACAGCGCGCGCGAGAGCGCGGCGGCGCGCGTCCGCTCTTCGGAGGAAAGAAGGGCGTTGCGGGACGACATCGCGAGGCCGTCCGGTTCGCGGATCGTGTCGCCGATCTCGACGCGCAGCGGAAAGTCGAGATCGCGAACCATGCGCCGGATGACGGCCGTCTGCTGGAGGTCCTTCCGGCCGAAGTAGGCGACGTCCGGGCCGACCTGGAGGAAGAGCCTGGCGACCACCGTCGCGACCCCTCGAAAGTGGCCCGGTCGCGCGGCCCCTTCGCCGCCCTCGCTGACGCCGCCGACCTCGACCGACGTCGAGAAGCCCGGAGGGTAGAAGTCCGCGGGAGCGGGGGTGTAGAGAAGGTCGGCGCCGGCGGATTCGAGAAGCGAAATGTCCTCCTCGGGGCGGCGGGGATATCGGTCGAAGTCTTCTCCCGGAGAAAACTGGAGGGGATTGACGAAGATGGAGACGACCGCGCACCCGCATTCCGCTCTGGCGCGGCGGACGAGAGAGAGATGTCCCTCGTGCAGGGCCCCCATCGTCGGGACAAAGCCGATGCGCCGCCCTTCCCGGCGCGCCTTCGTGACGGACTCGCGCAGCTCGGCAAGATCGCGAACCCTCCTCACGGGTCTCCGGGGCGGGGGAAGGCGGACAGAGACATCGGGGCAGTCTCGTTCAATAGATCCGCCGCAGCGCCGGGGTCGCTCCTCCCGTAAAGGATTCGGCCGCGCTCGGGAACGCCCCGCTCTTGACGTCCCTCGCGAACTCGCGAGCCGCTCCTTCGACCAGCGGCGCCAGCTCCGCGTACCGCCGCACGAAACGCGGCGTCGAGGAAGCCCCCGTCAGACCCATGACGTCATGGAAAACGAGCACCTGCCCGTCGCAGGCGGCGCCCGCGCCGATGCCGATCGTCGGGATCGCGAGGTCGCGCGTGATCTCCGCGGCAAGCCCCTCCGGAACGCATTCGAGGACGAGGGCGAAGCAGCCGGCCTGCGCGAGCGCCTCCGCATCCAGGCGGATTTCCGCAGCGTCGCCGGCGCTCTTGCCCTGCACCTTGAACCCGCCGAACTTGCGATACGACTGGGGAGTCAGGCCGACGTGGCCCATCACGGGAATGTCCGCGGCCACGATCGCCTCGACGGCCGGGAGGATGCGCCGGCCGCCCTCGACCTTGACCGCGGAGCAGCCGCCTTCGGCGAGCAGCCGGCCCGCGTTGACGACGGCGTCGCGCGCGTCCGCCTGGTAGGAGAGAAACGGCATGTCGCCGACGACGAGCGCCCGGCGGGAGGCGTCCGCCACCGCGCGAGTGTGGCGGACCATGACGTCCATGGTGGCCGTGAGCGTATTCGCGCGGCCGTAGACGGTCATCTCGACGGAATCTCCGACGAGCAGCACGTCGATTCCGGCCGCGTCGAGCAGGCGGGCAGAGGACGCGTCGTAGGCCGTCATCATCGCGATCTTTTCCCGGCCTTTGGCGGAGAGCAGGGCCGGGACTCCGACGGGCGAGGTTTCAGAGAGGCTGGGCATTTCGCGCTCCTTTCCTTTCGGTCGACGTCCGAAAGTTCGGATCGCCGCCGAGAAGGGCGTGGCAAAAATTATACAGGACCGTGTGCTGTCCGCGCTCAGCTTGCCCAGCTCTCAGCTCTCAGCCGCCAGCTTTGACGCTGAACGCTCAACGTCCTTTCACTACCCCGGATGGGCCGCCGGCACGTAGTACTGCACGCCTCGTCTGGCTCGCTGAATCTGCGCGACCAAGTCGTCGAAGTCGGCCGGACGGTTCACGAAGTCGATCTCGTTGCAGTCGACGACTAAGAGCGGCGTCTCCTCGTAGTGGTAGAAGTAGTAGTTGTAGGCCTCGATCAGCTGCGCCAGGTATTCGGGCGTAATTCCCTTTTCGATCGACCGCGAGCGCCTCTTGATGCGCCGCAGGCAGGTCTCGATCGACCCCTGGAGGTAGATGACGAGATCGGGCCTCGGGACCGTCTCGGCGAGGAGCGAGTAGAGGCGGTCGTAGATGAGCAGCTCTGAATCGTCC
>JBBQDF010000472.1:0-2741 GCA_038319475.1 Thermoanaerobaculia bacterium | reverse complement strand
GACCCCCGTCTCGCCGTCCGCCACGATGTCGAGCGCCCCTCCGCGGGCGAGCGCCACGACCGGCGCGCCGCAGGCCAGCGCCTCGACGGCCGCGATCCCGAAATCCTCTTCACCGGGCTGCACGAAGAGCGCGCAGCGGCGATAGAGCTCGCGAAGCTCTGCGGGAGAGAGGTCCATCCGGATGTCTACGGACGGTCCCGCCCGTGCGCGCAGGCGGCTTTCTTCCGGCCCCTTCCCGACGAGAACCAGGGGGCGGGAGACGAGCGCCGCTGCCTCGATCGCCAGATCGAAGCGCTTGTACGGCACGAGCGCGCCGACGGCGAGCAGGAAGTCGCCCCGCGCGCCGCCGTCCCCCTCGAAGAATGCGACGTCGACCGGGGGGTGGCAGACTTCCGCTTCGCGCCCGTAGTGTCTGCGGATGCGCTCCGCGACCGCCGTCGAATTGGCGAGATACAGCGAGGGGCGTCCCGCGGTCGCGAGATCCCATTGACGCAGCCGCTCGAGGAGCGCGCGCTTTGCGCCCCGCCAGCGCGTCATTCCCTCCGGAAAATACGCGTCGAACTGGTCCCACGCGTAGCGCACCGGCGTGTGGCAATAGCAGAGGTGCGGCACGCCGCCCGGCGCAACGGCCCCTTTCGCGACGCAGTGGGACGAGGAGACGACGAGGTCGAAGCCCGACAGGTCGAAGGACTCGACGGCGCGCGAAAAAAGCGGCAGGAATTGCCGGTAGTGCGCCCGCGCGAAAGGCATTCTGTTCAGAAACGAAGCGCGGATCGGGAACCGCTCGATGGCCGCCGAGACGGAGCCGGGCACGTGAAAGAGGGTGAAGACCGTCGGATCGGGAACGACCTCGAGGATGGCTTCGAGGACCTTCTCGCCGCCGCGCATTCCGTTCAACCAGTCGTGGACGACAGCGGTTCTCATCGAAGGGCGACGGGCGAACGGGGAAAGGCGAAAGGCCTCACGTCGTGCGTCCCTCGGCGGTGTCCCGGCGCCGGGGCACTCCCGCGAGCGCGGCCGCATACACCTCGAGTGTGCGCTCCGCCGCCTTGTCCCAGGAGAAATCGAGCGCGCGCTTGCGCCCGAGCAGCGAATAGTCCGCGCGCACTCCGGGGTCCGTGGCGAGCTGGACGATGCCCCGGGCGATCGCGTCGACGTCCATCGGATCGACCAGACAGGCGTATCCCCCCGCGATCTCCTGCAGCGCCGAGGTCGAGGAAGTCAGGACGGGAACCCCGCAGGCCATCGCCTCGACGACCGGCAGCCCGAACCCCTCGTAGAGCGTCGGATAGAGCAACGCGTCGGCGCCCGAATACAGACCCGGCAGATCCGCCTCTTCGACGATCCCCGGCCGCGCGATCGAGCCCGACAGATCGAGCGCGGAAACGAGCGCCGCGAGCCGGCCTTCGTTGGCCGGCATCGGCCCCGCGAGAACGAGGGTGTGGGGAAGTTCGTGCCGCCGCCGCGCTTGCGCAAAAGCGCGAACGACGTTCTGCACGTTCTTGTGCGGCTTCTCACCTCCGAGAAACAGGAGGTAGGGCGGCCGCAGGCCGTGCCTTTCCGCCACCCTCCGCCGCTCCGCTTCCGGGATGTCCGGCCGGAACCGCGCGGAGACGCCGTTGTAGATGACCTCGGTCCGCGAGCCGGGAATGTCGAAGTAGTCGGTCAAGTCCCGCTTGCTGTTGTACGACACGGTGATGATCCGGTCGGCCCGCTGCAGAGCGCGTCGGACCATGAAACGGGCGTAGAAGTGCGCCGCGCGGCTCGGCAGAAACTGCGGATAGAGGAGATGGATGATGTCGTGAATCGTGACGACCGATTTGGTGGTCGGCAGCGGAGGCAGGACGTAATGGGTCGCGTGAAACAGGTCGAGCCTGTCGCGGAAGATGCGCCATGCAAACCCCGTCAGCTCCTCGAGGGAGTATCCGGGCGCCTCTTCGGCGGCGATCTCGAATTGCGGCGGTAGCGGCGGGAGGGCCTCGCGGTCGGCCGCGCCAACGTAGATGAGGAAGCGGTACTGCTGCGACTCCGGCCGCCGGCCGATGGCATCTAAGAGCTCCCGGATGTACGAGCCGATCCCGTAGTCCTTCAGCTTGCGAGCATCGACGCCGATGCGCGGGAGCGCGGCGCGGCGGGTCACGCGGATGTTTCCTCAACCGCCTCTTGCAGGACTTTCGACGTCGCCTCCGCGGCGGCGGCCCAGGAGAATCGGGCCGCGCGCAAGGGCCCCGCCGCCCGCAGACGTGCGCGCAACGGTTCGTCGTCCAGAGCGCGCTCCACCTGCCGGGCGAGCTCCGCCACGTCGGCGGGCGGCGCATAGAGCGCGGCGTCCCCGCCGACCTCCACGAGAGCGGGCGCCGTCGACGCGACGACCGGCGCGCCGCATGCCATAGCTTCGAGCACCGGCAGCCCGAAGCCTTCCGAGAGCGAGGGATAGACGAACGCCTCGGCGGCGCGGTAGAGCTCCCGCGCAGCCCCCGGCGATGTGTATCCGAGGACGTGGATCTTGTCGCGGAACGCGGAGCGCCCGATCCGGCGGAGGAGCGGCGCCGATTTCCAGCCGACGGCGCCCGCGAGCACGAGGTCCGGGCGGGACCGCCGCCGGCTCCAGAGGCGCTCGCAGGCGAGGACTAAGGCCTCGATGTTCTTGCGAGGTTCGAGCGTGGAGAGCGAGAGCAGGAAGCGCTCGCCGTTCGCGTGCCGGCCGCGGGTCTTTTCCGCTTCCGCGCCCGGCGGCCAGG
>JBBQDF010000471.1:0-2749 GCA_038319475.1 Thermoanaerobaculia bacterium | reverse complement strand
TCGCGCGAGCGCCTGTTCACCGCGAAGATCGCCCGGCTGAAGGCGACCTACACCTTCAACTCGAAGGCGTTCTTCCGCGCCATCGCGCAGTACGTCCGGACGAATCGGGACGTGTCCCTCTACCGATCCTCCGTCGGCGCGAGCGATGGATCGCTCACGGGATCCGCCCTGTTCGCGTACAAGCTCAACTGGCAGTCGGTGTTGTTCATCGGCTACGGGGACAACCGCACGCTGTCGGAGACCAACACGTTCGAAAGGCGTGACCGGCAGTTCTTCCTGAAGGTCTCATACGCCTTCCAGCGCTAACCCGCGGGCGGAGCGGGGAGGTTCCTACTTGCGGGAGCCGTGTTTGTTCGCGAAGACCTGCGTGAGCTCGGCGCCGAAGAACAGGATCAGGCCCGAGTAATACGTCCAGAGAAGCACGACGACGAGCGATCCCGCGCCCCCGTAGGGCCCCGAGATCCGCCCGAGATAGAGGCCGATCAGGAACTGGCCGAGCACGAAGAGAATCGACGTGATCCCGGAACCGATCCACACGTCCCGCCACGCAATCTTCGTGTCCGGAAGGAACTTGAAGATGAGCGCGAACAGCAGACCGACGACCGCCCAGGAGAGGAGCGCGTGCAGCGTGCCGAAGAGAAAGGTGACCTCTTCGCCCGCCTTCTTTCCGACGGCGGAAAGCGCCGCGGAGACGGCGAGAGAAACCAGGAGGAGAAATCCCGTCCCGAGCACCATCGCGAGCGAGAGGAATCGGGATCGGATCATGTTCCAGATCCCGCTCGTCTGCTTTTCCGGCACTCCCCAGATCTTGTTGAGCATCTGCTGGAGGTACCCGAACACGCCTCCGGCGCCCAGCAGCAGCGTCGCGATCCCGAGGATGGTTGCGATGATCCCGCTCGCCGGTTTGCTCGCCTGCTGCATGAGAGAGCCGACCGTCACGGCCGCCTGGGGTCCGACGAGCTGCCCGATCTGGCCCAGCATCCGCTGCCGCACTTCGTCCTTCCCGAAGAGGAGCCCGGCGACCGCGACGATGATGAGCAGGAGCGGCGCGAGCGAAAGCATGGTCGCGTAGGCGAGGGCCGCGCCGCGCGTCAGAGCTTCGTGCTTCTGGAAGTCCTTCGCCGCGTCCCGGAAAAGCCCCCACACGAAGCCGAGACGTTCTTTCCACGTCGCGTGCTTCAACGCCTTGAGGGTGCCTTTTGCCTTCTGCTCGCCGGCCTCGTCCGAAGCCGGCGGCGGCTTCTTCTCGCCGTCGGTTTTCTTCTGGCCTTCGAGCTTCGCCTTCCGGGAGGACGCAGCGTCATCCTCGTCCTTCGAGTCCGCCTTTGTGTCGGCGTCCGCCGGGCCGGGCTTTTGTTCGCTGGACGCCTTTTCGCTGGACCCGGCGCCGCGCGTGTCCCGCGCGTTCTCCGCGTCTTCATCGTCGTCGCCGCGGGAAGGAGCGTCTTCCGCCGAGCGCCTGCCGCGGGCGAGCAGCTTCTCCCCGCCCGAAGCGAGCGCCCGACGCGCGATGGGAGACCGGAGGAGCGCGAACAGGAGGGTGATCGGGATCGGCCGCGGACGATACTTCTTCACCTGGCGGTCTGCCCGGCGGAAAGAACGGCTCCACCGCGCGGCAACCGATTCCGTGCGGTTTCGCGTGACCCGCCGCACCAGCGCGGCGACGGCCAGGCCCGCTCCCGCCGCGGCCGCCGCAAGGCCCGCGAACTGGAGCCAGAATCCGCCGCGGCGTTTGAACTTCTCCACGCGGGCGCGAACGTCGGTCAGATCGGCCGCGATCTGCGCCCGCTCCTTCTCTCCGTCCTTGTCGAGCCGGGAGATGCGCTTGGACGGATCGGCCATGGCGTCCGGGATTGCAAGTTCCAAGCCGTCGTCCGTTTGAAGCGTCCGTTGAATTTGACTCGGAAGAGGGTGAAATGGGGAGGCGTGCTCAGCCCCATCCGGAGCGTGTTCGGGCGAACGCATAAGATTCGGAAGCTCAAGGAGGACGCGATGCGGATTCGGAAAAGCGCCTCGTTCGCCCTTTGCCTTTTCTCTTCGCTGGTCGCGCTCGCGATCGACGGGTCGGCCCCCGGGGTTCGTTGGGCTGTGCCCCCCGGGTGGACCGCGCAAGCTCCGCGGCAGATGAGGGTCGCGACGTATTCGGTTCCCTCGAAGACGGAGCCGGGAGAGTGCGGAGTCTTTTATTTCGGTCAGGGGCGGGGGGGTTCGCTCGCCGAGAACATCGACCGCTGGGGAAAGCAGTTCGAGGGAGCTCCTCCTCCCACCACTTCCATCGAGACCGTCGATGGGATGCGGGTGCACCGCGTTCAGACTTCCGGCACGTACCTCTCCCCCGGAGGTCCGATGATGCAGTCGCAGGGGAAGAAGCCCGGCTACCGCCTCATGGGGGCGATCGTCGAAGGACCCGAGGGGCTCGTCTTCTTCAAATGCACCGGCCCGGCGGCTGCGATCTCCGCCGCGCAACCGGGGCTCGACGGGCTCGTCCGGTCGATGAAGAAGAGCGCCGTCACGAAGTTGTGATCGCCGCGAGCTCTTCCGCGAGCGCCCGGATCGTCGCCGGCGCGCAGCCTTCCGCCTTGTTGTTGACGAGCACATAAACGGGCCGGTCTCCCCCGGCGCGGATCAGGTCGAGTGTGTCGCGCCGCATCTCCGGATTCTCGTCCACGATGCGATTGAACGGAACGAACTCCTCGCGGCGTTCGTCGTACCCCGTGCCGGGTCGGAGCAGCAGCCGGATCACGACGAA
>JBBQDF010000470.1:0-2758 GCA_038319475.1 Thermoanaerobaculia bacterium | reverse complement strand
TGAGGGATTCTGGATCGCGGTCCTGCCCTTCAAGTACGGCGGCGGCGACGCCGACCTCGCGGCGCTGGCGGGAGGGATGTCCGAGGAGATCGTCGCGGGACTGTCGCGATTCTCCTACCTTCGCGTGATCACGGGCGGCTCAACACAGCGGTATGCCGCCGAGACCCCCGATTTGCGTGAGGTCGGCAGGGAGCTCAACGCGCGCTACGTCATGAACGGCAGTCTTCGGCAGGTGGGCGCCCGCCTTCGCGTCGCGGTCCAGCTCGTCGATGCCGCGACCGGCGCGCAACTCTGGGCGGAGACCTACGAGCGCCCGTTCAGCGCCGGGGAAGTCTTCGAGCTTCAGGATGACCTCGTTTCGCGGATTGTTTCCACGGTCGGCGATCCGCACGGGATCCTCCCGCACAACATGAGCGAATCCCTCCGCACCAGCGCTCCCCATCGGCTGACCCCGTACGAGGCCGTTCTTCGCAGTTTCGGTTTTGGCTATCGCAGCACCCCGGAAGAGCATGCCGCGGTCCGCGACGCGTTGGAGGCAGCCGTCCAACAGGCGCCGGGATATGCCGACGGCCTGGCGATGCTCTCGCTGGTCTACGCGCACGAGCATGCGCACGGGTTCAATCCGCTGCCCGATCCGCTGGGGCGCGCGTTGAAGGCGGCGCGGCGCGCGGCCGACGCCGCTCCCTCCAACGCCCTCGCCTATGACGCCCTGGCCTGGGCCTTTTTCTTCCGCAAGGAATTCCCGGCCTTCCGGGTGGCGGCGGAGCAGTCGATCGCGCTCAATCCGCTGAGCAGCCCAACGCTTGCCGGCCTGGGCACGCTGATCGCGTATTCCGGCGAATGGGAAAAAGGCTGCGCGCTCGTCGAGCGGGCCGTGCAACTCAATCCGCGTCATCCCGGTTGGTACCGGTTCGCTCTCTTTTCCAACGCGTACCGCAAGGGCGACTACCACGGCGCCGCCGATATGGCGCTCCAGCTGAACCTGCCCGACTTCTACGTGACGCACGAGGTGCTCGCGGTGGCCTACGGACAGCTCGGGGAGTACGAAGAGGCGCGCAAAGCGGTGCGAGAGCTTCTCAGGCTGAAGCCGGACTACGCGGCTACGGCGCGCGAGAAGCTGGAGAAGTGGTTCGACCCGGAGTTCGTCGAGCACTGGCTGGACGGCGTGCGCAAGGCGGGACTGGAGACCGCCGCGGCGACGGAAGTCCCCGCTTCCGCGGCGGAACGTGCGCGCCCTTCCGCCGCCGGCGCGGCCTCCTCCGTCTCCGGGGCCGCTCGCGCCGACGAAGGATTCTGGGTGGCGGTTCTGCCTTTCAAGTACGGCGGCGGCGACGCCGACCTCGCGACGCTGGCAGACGGGCTGACATCGGACATCGTCACCGGGCTGTCGCGCTTCTCGTATCTGCGCGTCATCGCTCGCAGCTCCACGCCGAAACGCGCGGACGCCGACGGGCCGGCGGATGCTCGCTCCGCGGGAAAGGACATCGGCGCGCGCTACGTGATGGAAGGGACCCTGCGACAGGCCGGGAGCAAACTCCGACTGGCCGTGCAGATCGTCGACACGACGACAGGCGCTCACTTGTGGGCCGAGAACTATGAGCGCGACTTCCGCCCGGAGGCCCTTTTCGAGCTTCAGGACGACCTGGTCCCGCGAATCGTTTCGACGGTCGCCGACATGAACGGAGCGCTGCCCCGGAGCCTGAGCGAAGCCGTGAGAGGCCGCGCCCCCGAGGATCTGAGTCCCTACGAGGCGGTGCTGCGAAGCTTCGGGTACTTCGAGCGGATCACTCCGGAAGAGCTTTCCACCGCGCGGTCGGGCCTCGAATCCGCAGTCCGGAAGGCCCCCGATGATGCCGATGCCTGGGCCATGCTGGCGCTCTTGTGTGTTCAGGACTATGCGCAGGGGTTTGGCCTTCACGCGGATTCCCTCGGCAGCGGCGCCACCGCCGCGCGGCGCGCGGTCGACGCCGCGCCCGCCCATCACCTCGCCTGGTTCGGTCTGGCGCAGGCGCTCTTTTTTCAGAAGGAATTCGAGAGCTTCCGCAATGCGGCGGAAAGGGCGGTCGCGCTCAACCCCATGGACGGCAACACCATGGCTTTCCTGGGCGAGCTGCTGACGTACGCGGGTTTCCAAGAACGAGGCATTGAGCTGGCCGGGCGAGCCAAGCAGCTCAATCCCAATCATCCAGGATGGTACTGGTACGCGGATTTCTACAACGCCTACCGGCAGGCCGACGACCGGGGCGCGCTCCGTTGCGTGCTCAAAGTCAACATGCACGCCCACATCGGCGCACACTTCATGATGGCGGCCGCGTACGGCCAGCTCGGGGAAACCAAAGCGGCGGGGAAAGCGCTCGGGGAACTGCTCGCGCTGAAACCCGACTTTCCGCGCCTCGTACGTGCGATGGCCGCGAACTGGTGGAATCCCGAATACTGCAAGCGTCTGATCGACGGCTTACGCAAGGCAGGGCTCGATATACCGGCGACGGAGGGAGCCGGCCTGACGGCCGTTCCAGGTTTTGAGGAGGACGTCACGATGAAACTGGGAGCTCCCGGCCGGGAGGTGGTTTATGGCCACAAAATTTCGACCGAGACCGGATTCTTCCACATTGGATCGGGATCCGAGCAGCGCGCGCGTATTCTGACTGGGCGCAGCGCTCATTGGAGCGCCTATGTCGATGCCCGTGGTGGCTTGGCGAAGGTCGAAGTGACGATTCTCGAACGGCATCATTGCCCTGCACGTGCCAGGCTCCGCGAG
>JBBQDF010000469.1:0-2763 GCA_038319475.1 Thermoanaerobaculia bacterium | reverse complement strand
GAGCGGTCGAGAGCGCAATCGTCCGCAGAAATCCTCCGCCCTCCCGCTCGACCTCCTCGTGGATGGCTTCGGTGAGCCTTTCCGTTTCGATTTCGGGTCCCTCCGGCATCACGCCACCTCCAGTGGGGTCTGGCCAGCGGTTGATTCGCTCCCGACCTGTCCGATTCTCCCGCAGGAATCACAATCGGACGACCCGCTGCGAGCGGGTTCCTTCACCGCCACTGCTTTCTGACGTGGTGAATCTCCCCGTCGCCGTCGGCGGTAAGCCCGGCATCAGCGCAGGCGCGCGGCGGTTTCCCGCGCCTCCGCGAGGCCGGGATCGATGCGAAGCGCCTCGAGCGACTCGCGCCGCGCGCTTTCCCTGTCGCCGCGCCGCTCGGCGATCTGCGCCAGGCGCGCGTGAGCCAGTGCGCGGGAGGGGTCCGGATCTTTCGGAGGCGCCGCCGCGATGTAGCGGCGCAGGCAAAGCTCCCCGCGTTCGAGCTGCCGGCCGGAGAGCGCTGCGACGCGGCCGATCTCGTAGAGCGGCACGGCGTCTCGCGGGAACGCTTCGAGCAGGCGGTCCAGGCTGCGGAAGGCGGCGTCCCACTCCTTTCGTTCGATCGCGCTGCGCTCCATCCACAGGTACGGATCGCGGCTGGATGGAAATTCCGCGATCGCCTTCCGGTACTCCGAGGCGGCCGGCTCCCAGAGCTTCTGCTGCTCGTACACGCGTCCGAGAGCGCGATGCCCGCGCAGCGCGTCACGCCGCCTCACCTCGTCGGCTTCGCTTTTCGCGCGCGCGACGCTGCCGCCCATGAACCCGGGGGCGCGCAGGTAGAACTCCATCAGTCCGAGCCTCGCGTCGAGGTCGTCCGGATCGAGCTCGACCGCACGCTGGAACGCCCGCCGGATCCGGACGGCGAGCGACGCGCGAGTGAACATGCTCGCCCGGATCGCCTGCGATGTCAGCGCGCGGCCGAGCCAGTACGGATACGCCGGACTCTTCGGGTCGAGCGCCGCCGCCTTCTCGAGGCACTGGATTGCTCGCTGCGACTCGTTCTCCTCGAAGAAGACACGCCCGAGAAATCCGGCGGCCCGAGCGTCGGAGGGATCCTCCCGGAGAGCGGCCTCGAGCAGGGATCGGGCGGCGGGATACCGCTGGGCGAGGAATTCCCGGACGCCCGCCTCGGTCGCCGCCCCGCCGGCGGACGTCGCGATCCTGCAGAGGCAGAACAGGAGGCCGAAAGCGGCCGTGCGGCGGGCATGCGCGAGGAAAGGCATCGTCCTGCGAGGCAACATGGCGGGACGCCGGGAATTCCTCGTCGTCGGCGCGAGGCTCGCAGGCCCCGCGAAAGCCTGCGCCGACCCGCGGGACCTGCTTCTTCGCCAGCGCCTCGCGCGCGCCGCGGTGGGTCGGCTCGAGCGCCAGCGCTTCGCCTTTTGGCCGTACGCCCGGCCGAGCCACAGCTGCGCCTCGCCGCTGCCGGAATCAGTGCGGCCGCCTTTTCGAGTGCGAGGATCGCGGCTTCGAGGTTGGATTCCGCGAAGTACGCGCGCCCCCTCAGAAGCGCCGCTCGCGCATGGCGGCGCAGGACTCGACGGCGGCGCGCGCCGCGGCGAACCGGCTCGACTGGAGCGCCGCCGCTCCGTCGTCGGTCGGGCACAGCGCGGATGCGGAGAACGCCGTGAGAAGCAGAGCCGTGGCGGCGACCTCTCTCATACGGTCACCTTGGGGCGTCGAATGCTGCCGGATCAGTGTCGCTCCGGCGGGCGGCGCGTTACGCCACCTCGGCGGAGGGCACATCCCGGAGGATTCGTCCGTCCCGGACCTCGACGACACGGCTCGCGCGGCGGGCGAGCGTCATGTCGTGCGTGATGACGACCAGGGTTTTCCCCTGCGCCCAGAGTTCCGCGAAGAGCTGCATGATGTCGCCGCCCGCGCTCGTGTCGAGGTTTCCGGTCGGCTCGTCGGCGAGGATCACGTCCGGCTGCATTGCGAGGGCGCGCGCGATCGCCACCCTCTGCATCTGTCCCCCGGAGAGCTCCGTCGGCTTGTGCTCCATGCGATCGCCGAGGCCGACGCGGTCGAGAAGCTCGGTGACGCGCTCCCTTCTCTCCCGCACGCCGACGCCTCCGAAGACGAGCGGCATTTCGACGTTTTCAAACGCCGAGATCTGCGGCAGAAGGTTGAAGCCCTGAAACACGAAGCCGACCCGGCGATTGCGCACGTCGGCCAGGGCGTCGCGGTCGAGGCGTGAGACGTCCTCTCCTCCGAGCCGGTACTGCCCGTCCGTGGGCGTGTCGAGGCACCCGATCAGGTTCATCAGGGTCGACTTGCCCGACCCGGACGGCCCGACGATCGCGACGAACTCGCCGGGAGTCACCGAAAGGTCGATCCCCTTCAGCGCCTCGACCTTGATCCTGCCGGTGTCGTAGATCTTCCGGATCCCCTGCATGTGGATGATCCGGTCGGCGGGCTGAATGCTCATTGTCAGTTCTCAGTCATCAGTAACAAGTAATCAGTTACCTGGTCACGCTGAACGCTGAACGCTCAACCGGGTTCTCACTCGTACCTCAGCGTGGCCGCGGGATCGATCGCGGCGGCGCGGCGGGCGGGGAAATAGCCCGCGAGCAGGCCGGCGGTCCCGAGGATGGCCACCGTCGCCGCCCCGATCGGCCAGGACAGGGTCGGCTTCCCGAGGAACTCCAGAACCTTCATGTCTTCCTGCGGAAGAAGGCCGAGCACCGTGACGATCAGGATCGCGATCACGGCTCCGGCGA
>JBBQDF010000468.1:0-2764 GCA_038319475.1 Thermoanaerobaculia bacterium | reverse complement strand
CCCTGCACATTGCCCTTGCGCGGGAGCGCCTTTTTCGCGCCCGGGTTGTCGCCCGCGGACGTCTTCGTTTCAACCTTTCCCTCGAAAACCAGAGGGGCGCCGTCGGCTCTCGCCTTTTCCAGATCGACGACGAACGGACGGACTTCGTAGTCCACGCGGATGGCGCCGATCGCGTCGAGCGCGCGTTCCGGCGTGTCCGCCGCGACGGCGGCGACTTCCTGGCCCGCGAATCGCAGCGTGTCGCCGGATTTCGCGATCGAGAGGACGGCCTGCACGCCGGGCATCTTCCGCGCGGCGGTCAAATCGACGGACCGCACGACGGCCGCCGCGTGCGGGCTCCGAAGGACCCTCGCGTAGAGCATTCCCGGCAGCCGAACGTCGATCGAGTAGCGGGCGGCTCCCGTCGCTTTCGCGCGAGCGTCGAGGCGCGGCGTCCGCGCCCCGAGGATCGAGAACCGGCGCGAAGGGTCCCAGGGGGAGGGATCTCCCGCGGCGACCTCGACCTCCTTCTCTTCGAAGTGGCCGTTGAACCCCAGCCTCAGTTTGTCCTTGCTCATGTCAGACCTCCTCGAGATCGAGCGCTTCGGCCACCCCGGAGTCGACGCGCTGGTCGGTCGTGAACGTCCGTGTCCTGGCAGTGAGGACGCTCACGGAGAGGCCGGCCGTCTGATCCGACGGCTCTGCTCTTCCTTCCGCGGTGCGGATTCCCGCGGCGCGCTCGACCGCCTCGAAGACGTGCGGATAGGTACCGCAGCGGCACAGGTTGCCGGACACCGCATGGCGGATCTGATCGCGTGTGGGCTTGCCAGTGCGGTCGAGGAGGGCCTTGCACGACATGACCATTCCGGAGGTGCAGAACCCGCACTGGAGCGCGTCGGCCGCGACGAACGCCTCCTGGATCGGCGACATCCGTCCGTCGCTCGCAAGCGCCTCGATCGTCGTGATCTTCCGCCCCTGGACTTCGGCCGCGAGCAGGAGGCAGGAGCAGACGGGATCTCCGTCGATCAGCACCGTGCACGCCCCGCAGGCCCCGCGTCCGCAGACGACCTTCGTTCCCGTCAGGCCCAGGCGGTCCCGGAGCGCGTCGGCGAGGACCACGCGCGGTTCGGCGGTCAGCCGGTGCGTCTGTCCGTTGATCTGCAGCGTGATCGGGACCGCCCCGGGCCCGATGTTCCGATCGGTCTCGACCGCCGTTTTCGCGCCCGCCGTCGCAGCCACGGCGCCGACCAGGGCGCCCCGGACGAGGTCACGGCGCGTGAACCCGGATCGACTGATGTCCGCCATTGAAACCTCCTCGTGGGAAGGAGGGGATCATACGCCCGGCGCGCTCGATCTACGAAGTGTCCCGTCCCGGAAAGTCGCGCACCGCCGCTTCGTACTGCTCGGGCGTGTCGATGTTGATCAGGACGCCCGGGTCGGGCACCGGGAGCTCTCGAACGCTCGCCGCTCGCTTTCGCCAGAGCTCCCGCAGGCCTTCGCCGCGGGCAAGTTCGAAGACGCCCTCGACGAGAGCCCGGCCGATGAGGGCCGGATGACCGCGGCGCCCCTCCCACGTCGGGATCCACACGCTCGCGCGATCCGCGACCGCGGAGAGAGCGGCGATGGTGGTCCCCTGCACGGCCGGATGGTCGGCCGGCCAGATGAAGACGGCGTCCGCGGAGGGCGACAGGTCCGCGAGCCCGATACGGATCGACTCGGCCATGTCGCCGTCGGGTTCCAGGTTGACGAGGACCCGCGCCCCCGCGTCGCGCGAGAGCCTCGCCGCTTCGCCCAGGTCCGCGCGCAGGACGACGGTGATGTCGCTGATGCCGGCGGCGCGGAGGGTTCGAAGGATCGTCTCGAGCGATGTCGCGCCGCGGAAAGGCAGAAGGAGCTTTTCGCGTCCCATCCGCCGCGACCGGCCCGCCGCGGGAATCACGGCCGCGAGCGCCACGGAAGACGGCGAGGCGTTCATCGCTTCTTGAGCGGGGCCGCCGCCGGGGGAGCGACCACGGCGGAGTCCCCCCCGAGGCTGCGGACCCATCGCCGGGTCGCCTCCAGGCGGTCCACGGCGCCGCGTCGCGCCTCCCGCCGGAACCCGTCGGGGGGAGCGGTATCGCGCAGGCGCCGGATCTCCTCGCCGATGGTGCGCTCGTACCGCGCGAGGAGCGCGTGGCGCTCGGGAGCGGGGAGAGCCTCGAGGAACGCGATCTTCGTCAGCCCTTCGTCTTTGGATGAGGGGGGAGCGGCGGGCTCCGCGAGCCACCGCTTCAACTCCCGGCGGCCGGTGGCGGTGATCCGATAAAGGTTCCTTCGGGGCCCGCGCCGGGGGCCGAGGACTCTCAAGAGCACGAAACCGGCGCGGCGCAGACGGGCGAGAGCGGGGTAGATCTGCGACATCTCGGCGCGCCAGAGGGGCGCGACGTCTTCGTCGAGGGAGCGGGCGAGGTCGTATCCGGTGCTCGGACTCGTCCACAGAAGGCCGAGAAGGACGTGGGGAAGCGACATGAAGAAACTATATCAATTCAGATATAGGGTGAGGACAGCCGGGGGAGCCGGACGCGTCCAGACGGTCTCAAACGAGGACAGGGAAAAGGCAAAAAAAATGGGGGCCCGAGGGCCCCCTGGAAAGAATCGTAAGTAGTTGAGTTACTTACTTCTTTTTCTTCGAACTCGCCTTCTTGGATCCGCCCTTCTTGGAAGCGGCCTTCTTCTTGGTAGCCATGATGTCACCTCCCTCCCGACAGCCGATTGACAGCCTGCGGGCGAGATGCTAATTTTGCCG
>JBBQDF010000467.1:0-2765 GCA_038319475.1 Thermoanaerobaculia bacterium | reverse complement strand
TGGAGCTCGAGCGGCTTCGCGACGGCGCCCGTCGAGGGCGGCTGCTCGCCGCGGGCGCGCGCGTCGTCCTCCTCGGCCGCCCGAACGCCGGCAAGTCGACGCTTTTCAACGCGCTGCTCGGCTCCGAAAGGGCCATCGTGACCGCCGTGCCGGGGACCACGAGAGACACGCTCGACGCGGCGCTCGACATCGCCGGTATCCCGGTGGAACTCGTCGACACCGCCGGCCTGCGCGAAACCGAGGACGCGGTCGAACGCCTGGGCGTCGATCGCGCTTACGCGGCGGGCGTTTCGGCCGACGCGGTCGTGTACGTCGTCGACGCGGCGGCCGGCTGGACCGCGGCCGACGCGCAGGCGATCGGGTCCCTCGCCTGCGACCGCCGGCTCGTCGTCGCGAACAAGATCGACGCCGTGCCGGAGGGACGGCGCGCTCTCGACCGCGTCCTGCCCGGGCCGCTTCCGGGCCCCGCTCTGGCCCTGTCGGGGCTCGCGCCCGAGGCGGGAGACATCCTGCGCGAGGCGATCGGCCGTCTTTTCGACACGGGCGTGCCCGCCGACTCCGGCTCCGAGATGCTGGGATCCGCAAGGCAGGCGAGCGCCGTCGAGCGGGCGCACGCCGCGTCCGCGGAGGCGCTCTCCGCGCTTTCCCGCGGCGAGTCGCCGGAGTATCCCGCGACGCACGTGCACGAGGCGCTCGACGCGCTGGCCGAGCTCGTCGGGGAGACCACATCGGAAGACGTGCTGCGGGAAATTTTCGAAACCTTCTGCATCGGAAAGTGAAAGAGTGTGTCGGGTCGTCACTTTTCAGCTCGGGCCGGAGGAAGGTCCCTCTTCCGGACGGTCGACTGAAAACTGAAAACTGAAAACCGAAAACTGAGAGCCGAGGGCTCATGCGCTTCGAGGTCCTGGTCATCGGCGGGGGGCACGCAGGGATCGAGGCGGCGCATGCGGCCGCGAAGATGGGGCGCCGGGTCGCCCTCCTGACCGCCTCGTTTGACTCGATCGGGAGGATGTCGTGCAACCCGGCGATCGGCGGGCTCGCCAAGGGACAGCTGGTGCGCGAGATCGATGCGCTCGGCGGATGGATGGGCCTGCTCGCCGATCGGGCGGGGATCCAGTTCAAGGTGCTGAACCGGTCGAGGGGGCCGGCGGTGCGCGGACCACGCGCGCAATGCGACAAGGCGCTCTATGCGCACCTTGCGGCGGAATCGCTTCGGCGCGCGAGCGGGCTCACACTCATCGAAGGGCTGGCGGAGGATCTCGTCCAGGAAAAAGGCCGCGTCCGCGGGGTGATCATGGCCGCGCGGCCCGGCGCGTCCGCGGTTCGCATCGACGCCGATGCCGTCGTCGTAACCGGCGGAACTTTTCTGCGCGGGGTCCTGCACACCGGCTCTGTGCAGACACCCGGAGGTCGCGCCGGAGAGCCCGCGGTCCACGGCCTCTCCGCCGCCCTCGCGCGCGCGGGAATCGAGCTCGGCCGATTCAAGACGGGAACTCCGCCCCGCGTTCACCGCGACTCGATCGATTACTCCGCGTGCGTGCCTCAAACCGGAGACGAGCCGCCGGTTCGATTTTCCTTCCGCACGAAGACGCCGCCGGAGAACAGGGTGCTCTGCTGGTCGACCTCGACCAACGAAGCGGTGCACCGGCTGATCCGCGACAACCTCGACTCGAGCCCCATGCACTCCGGCGCGATTCGAGGCGTCGGGCCGCGCTACTGCCCCTCCGTGGAAGACAAGGTCGTGAGGTTCGCCGGCAAGGCGTCCCACTCCCTGTATCTCGAGCCCGAAGGGATCGATGCGGAGGAGATCTACATCAACGGGTTCTCGACGTCCCTTCCCGAAGAGATTCAGCGCGCCATGCTGGCGGAGATTCCGGGCCTCTCGAAGGCGCGGATGCTGCGGGCGGGCTACGCGGTCGAGTACGACTATGTCTTCCCGAGCCAGCTCGCTCGCTCGCTCGAGGTGCTCGACGCCCCCGGGCTTTTTCTGGCGGGTCAGATCAACGGCACGTCCGGATACGAGGAGGCGGCTGCGCAGGGATTGCTGGCAGGGGTCAACGCCGCGCTCGCGGTCCGCGGGGAAGAACCCTTCGTGCTCGATCCGTCGGAAGCATACGCGGCCGTGATGGTCGACGACCTGACCTCCCGCGGCCTCGAGGAGCCTTACCGCCTCTTCACATCCCGGGCGGAACACCGGCTCCTCCTGGGAGTGGACACGGTCCTTCCGAGGCTTCTCCCCCACGCCCGCCGTCTCGGGCTCGTCGACGAGGGGGATTACAGCGACGGGATGCGTTCCGAGGAGCGCGTCGCAAGCGCTGATCGGGAACTCGCCGGCCATGCTGTGCATCCCGACGTCGAGACCCAGGCGAGACTCCTCGCGACGACCGGCGTCCGCCTCAGCTCCCCGACAACACTGCGCAACCTATTGAAGCGGCAAGACTTATCAGCCGACTCTCTGGCAAAATTCGCGCCGGAAGCTTTCGCGGGTTTGTCTCCGGAAGAACTGACCAGCGTCGAGAGTCGCGTTCGATACGAAGGCTACATTCGGCGCGAGCGCATCAGGATTGCCCGCATCGAGCCGCAGGCCGGCCGAACGATACCGGACGGGTTCGACTACTCGCGTCTTCCGGGCCTCACCACCGAAGCCGCGGAGAAGTGCACCCGGCGGCGCCCGAAGACGCTCGGCGAGGCCTCGCGGATTCCGGGTGTGACCCCGGCCGCGGTCGCGATAATCTCCGCGCATGTTGCCCGAGGGAAAAGAGGAG
>JBBQDF010000466.1:0-2777 GCA_038319475.1 Thermoanaerobaculia bacterium | reverse complement strand
TCCGTGGATGGTCCCGTCGGCCTGGCCCTGGACCTTCGGATTCGGCCTTCTCTGGGCGTTGTCTCCGCTCATCGCGCGAACCGTTTCTCTTCCTCCGCGGGTCATCGAGGAGGCGCCCCTCTCCGAAGCCGACGCCACGGCGCTCCGCTTGGTCGCGCGGAGAACGTGGCGCTACTTCGAGGACTTCGCGGGGCCCGAAGAGAACTTTCTGCCCGCCGACAATTATCAGGAGACGCCCACTCCGGTCGTCGCCAGGAGGACCTCGCCGACCAACATCGGCCTCGGTCTGCTCTCGACGGCGGCGGCCGCGGACTTCGAGTGGGTCGGGAGCCTCGAGATGGGCGAGAGACTCGGGAAAGCCTTCTCGACGCTCGGAAAGCTGGAACGCCACCGCGGCCATTTCTTCAACTGGTACGACGTGTCAACTCTGGTCCCACTCGAACCGCGCTATGTCTCGACGGTGGACAGCGGCAACCTCGCGGGTTTTTTGATTGCGTTGCGGCACGCCTGCCTGTCCCGCCGGGAGCGGCCGCTCTGGTCGCCCGACGGCCTCGTCGGAGTGGGCGATTCCGTCGCGCTTCTGCGGGAGAGCATCGCGGGTCTGACGTCTCGGCGGGAGGGGGCCGTCACGAGGCGGCAGCTCGAGGCGCCCCTCGCGGAGCTCTCTTCCCTTCTCGCTCCGGTGCCGGCGTCCGCGTCCGAATGGCTCGTTCGTTGGGAAGAGCTCGCCCGGCACGCCGAGACCATCGTCGACACCGCACAGGCCCTGGCGCTCGAGGAACCCGGTCCCGTTTCGGAGGAGGCGATCGACTCGGCGCGATCGGCGCGCGGAACCATCGCGAGCGCCCGCAGAGACGCGACGGCGCTCTTCGGCTGGGCGGACGCTCTCGCGGGCGACCTCCCCGAGCCGGCGCGCGCGATCTTCGAAGAGCTCGAGCGGGAGGAGATTTCTTTAGCCGCCGCGGGAGACCGCTACGAAACCGCGGCTCTGGCGCTTCGAGACCTGGCTGACCGGTCCCCGGGGCTCGCCTCCCGGATCGCTTCGCTCGAGCGATGCGCCGACAACTCGCGCGCCCTCGCCCAGAGCTTCCTGGACATCGCGCGCGACGCGTCGGGATATTTCGAAGAGATGGACTTCAGCTTCCTGTTCGACTCGGAGCGGAAGCTCTTTTCGATCGGGTACCGCGCCACCGACGGGCGCCTGGACCCCGGGTACTACGACCTCCTCGCCTCCGAGGCGCGTCTCGCGAGCTTCCTCGCGATCGCGCGCGGCGACGTGCCGGCCTCCCATTGGTACCACCTCGGCCGCGCCCTCACTCCTGTCGGAAAGGGATCGGCGCTCATCTCGTGGTCGGGATCGATGTTCGAGTACCTGATGCCCGACCTCGTGCTCGACGTTCCCGGCGGAAGTCTTCTCGATCAGACGAGCCGGCTCGTCGTCGCGCGTCAAATCCGGTTCGGAGAGGAACGCGGCGTCCCCTGGGGCGTCTCCGAGGCGGCGTACAACGCGCGCGATCTGGCTTTCACGTACCAGTACTCGAACTTCGGCGTGAGCGGTCTCGGCCTGAAGCGGGGGTTGTCCGAGGACCTCGTCGTCGCTCCGTATGCCACCGGCCTCGCCGCCATGATCGACCCCTCCGCCGCGGCGAAGAATTTCCGGCGTTTCGCGGAGATCGGCGCGCGCGGCCGCTACGGCTTTTACGAATCCATCGACGCCACGCCATCCCGGCTGCCCGCCGGGGAGAAGGTCGTCATCGTCCGCGCCTTCATGGCGCATCACCAGGGGATGACCATCGTCGCGCTGTCCAACGTCCTCCTGGCGGGCGTCATGCGCCGGCGGTTCCACTCCGAGCCCTCCGTCCAGGCGACGGAGATGCTTCTCCAGGAGCGCACACCGCGGGCTGTCGCGGTCGCCCGCCCTCGAGCGGAAGAGGTGCGCTCGCCTCTCCACGTCCGCGACTTCGTTCCGCCGGTTCTCCGGCGCTTCCGGTCTCCGCACGATCCGATTCCGCGGGGCCACATCCTCTCGAACGGCCGATACAGCGTCATGACGACGGCGGCCGGATCCGGCTACAGCCGCTGGAAGGATCGAGACGTTTCCCGATGGCGCGAGGACGTCACGCGCGATGACTGGGGAACTTATTTTTTCCTGCGCGATACGCAGAGCCAGCGCGTGTGGTCGGCGGGCTACCAGCCGGCGGGGGTGGAGGCGGACTCCTATGAGGCCGTTTTCTACGAAGACCGTGTCGAGATTCACCGCCGGGACGGACCCATGGCGACCAGCCTTCTGATCGTGGTCTCTCCGGAGGCCGACGCCGAAGTGCGCCAGCTGTCGCTGACCAACTACGGTCCCCGCGCCCGGGAGATCGAGGTCACGTCCTATCTCGAGCTCGCGCTGGCGTCGCCGGCGGCCGATTCCGCGCACCCGGCGTTTTCGAAGCTGTTCGTCCAGACCGAGTTTCTGCCGGGTCCCGAAGCGCTGCTCGCGCACCGGCGGCCGCGGGAGGCTTCCGAGCCGCCGATCTGGGCGGCGCACGCCGCGCGCGTCGACGGAGAAACGGTGGGGACGGTCGAGTACGAGACCGACCGGGCCCGTTTTCTCGGCCGCGGGCGGACGGTTCGAAACCCCGCGTCGCTCGAAGCGGGCCGGCTTCTTTCGAACACCACGGGCCCGGTCCTCGACCCCGTGTTTTCACTTCGGCGCCGCGTGCTCATCCGTGCCGGCGAAACCGCGCGCATTCAGTTCGTCACTATCGCTGCCGACAGCCGCGAGGAAG
>JBBQDF010000465.1:0-2784 GCA_038319475.1 Thermoanaerobaculia bacterium | reverse complement strand
GTCGAGCGCATCGCCGAGCTCGTCAACGACAAGAAGATCGAGGGCATATCGGATCTGCGCGACGAGTCCGATCGCGACGGCATCCGCGTGGTCGTCGAGTTAAAGCGGGGAGAGAACGCCCAGGTCATCCTGAACCAGCTCTACTCGATGACGCCTATGCAGTCGACGTTCGGGATCATCTTCCTCGCGATCGTCGACAACCAGCCGCGGGTGCTGCCGCTGACGGACCTTCTGCGGCACTTCATCGACCACCGCAAGACGGTCGTCATCCGCCGCACGCAGTTCGACCTCAAGAAGGCGGAAGAGCGGGCGCACCTTCTGCGCGGTCTCGCCCTGGCCCTCGCGAACATCGACAAGGTCATCGCGATCATCCGCGGGTCGAAGGACCCGAAAGAGGCGAAGGACCGACTGGTCGCCGAGGTCTCCATGGCCCGCGCCGGGCTCGAGAAGTTCATCGGCGAGCCGCTCGGCGACTCCCCCGTCGTGACGAAGAAGTCGGGGCAGGACGTCATTCGCCTGGACGAAGTGCAGGCGCAGGCGATCCTCGACATGCGCCTGCAGCGCCTGACCGGGCTCGAGCGCGACAAGATCGTCGCCGAGTTCAAGGAGGTCCTGGCGCTTATCCACCGGCTCCGCGAAATCCTGGGGTCCGAGACGCTCGTGCTCGACATCATCGTCAACGAGCTCACCGAGGCGAAGAAGCAATTCGGCGACGAGCGTCGGACGCAGATCGTCGGAGAAGCGTCCGACATCAACATCGAGGACCTGATCGTCGAAGAGGACATGGTCATCACCGTGTCGCGCGGCGGTTACATCAAGCGCTCTCCCCTGTCGCTCTACCGCGCCCAGCGCCGCGGGGGCAAAGGCCGCATCGGCGCGACCACCAAGGAAGAGGACGTTGTCGAGCACCTGTTCGTCGCCTCAACCCACGCTTACATCCTGGCGTTCAGCAACCGCGGCCGCATGCACTGGATCAAGGTGTACGACCTTCCCTCGCTCGGCCCGGCCACGCGAGGCAAGGCGATCGTGAATCTCTTGAACCTCGAAGCAAACGAGCGCGTCGTGGCCCTTGCCAGCACCAAGGATTTTCCGGAGGATCGCTATCTCGTGTTCGCGACGAAGCAGGGGCTGATCAAGAAGACTCCCCTGTCGGCGTACGCAAACGTCCGCTCGGGCGGGATCATCGCGATCAACATCGAGGAGGGAGACGAACTGCTTTCGGTGCGGATCACCGACGGCTCCCGCCAGATCTTCATCGGCACGCGGTTTGGGCAGGGAATAAGGTTTTCCGAGAAGGACGTGCGGGCCATGGGCCGCGACACGACGGGTGTCTACGGCATTTCTCTTCGCAAGGAAGACTATGTCGTCGAAATGGACATCGTCGAGGAGAGCGGCCACCTCTTAACCGTCACCGAGAAGGGATACGGAAAGCGCTCGGAGGCATCCGAGTACCGATTCCAGGGCCGCGGCGGGTCAGGCGTCATCAACATCAAGGTGACGGACAAGAACGGGCCGGTCAGCGGGATCAAATCGGTCTCGGACGCCGACCAGCTCCTCTTAATCACGCAGAGCGGCATGCTGATCCGCATCAAGGTCAACGCGATCCGCGAGACCGGCCGCGCGGCCCAGGGCGTTCGACTGATCAACCTCGACGAAGGCGACTGCGTCGTCGCGGTGGCCAAGCTCGCCGAGCCCGAGGAGATCGAGGACGACGGCCAGCCGGCCCTCCTGCCCGAAGCCGTCGCGGATCCCGCGCCCGGGAAGCCGAAGAAGAAGGGCGATACCGACTTCCTTGCAGACGACGACGAGGAGTAGAACACCGGCCGCGCGGTTACGGTTATTCAAGGCCGGTCTGAGTATGCCGGCGTTAGTCGAGCGGCTGGAAGCTTGCTTGAACCCGTCAAAGTTTTTTCGTCTTGGGGAGCTGTCGAAGAGCGGCGAGGCCCGGAACGGTGCATGTCCCCTGTTGTATGCGACTGAAACAGCACGGAGTTACGTCGGCCAAAGGCCGTTACCGGCCCCGACCCTCACAAAAGCGAACGGACAGATAATGCACTTGCATCATGCTGGCGCGCCGCGTTGGCTCAAGACTTCGGGTGGAGGAAAAGGAACATGTCCGACAAGGGGCGCACGAATGCGATTCGCTTAGGGTCGGCGGGCGCTTTCCTGCTTCTCTTTATTGCGGCGCACGGGATTGGGCAGACGATCATCGAGATTCCGACTCCAGGGTCACTCCCCTTCGGAATAACCCAGGGCCCGGACGGTCGGATCTGGTTTACGGACCCCCAGACCCGAAGCGTCGGTGCGGTCAGTCTCAGTCAGCCCGCGCAGTCGTATCCGGTGAACGTGACGACTCCGGCAGGAATCTGCACAGGAGCGGACGGGAATATCTGGTTTACGGGCGCGCCGAATGCTGGCGGCATTGCGAGCGTCGGCAGGATGAAGGTGGATGGCACGTTCACGCTCTTCCCGATGCCTCAGGGAGCGATTCTTCCGGAGGGAATTGTCGCGGGCCCCGATGGGAACATCTGGTACGCGGAGGGCTTCAACCACATCGGCCGGGTCACACCTTCCGGCAGCTTCACGGTGTTCACGCTGCCCACAGCCCGGGCGAGACCCCTCAGCCTGACCGTGGGCGCCGACGGAGCGATGTGGTTCACCGAAAGCCAGGCGCAACAGATCGGCCGAATTACTGTCGACGGCCAGGTCAGTGAGTTTTCTCTGCCTGCGGGGGCGGGACCGCCTTTGTTCATTGCGAGCGGCTCGGACGGAGCACTCTGGTTC
>JBBQDF010000464.1:0-2792 GCA_038319475.1 Thermoanaerobaculia bacterium | reverse complement strand
CGCAGAGCGACCAGGATCTGCTGCGGCGGGCGTACGTTTTCTCCGCGCGCGAGCACAAGGGACAGGTGCGGCGATCGGGCGAGCCTTATCTCGTACATCCCCTGAATGTCGCCGCGATTCTGGCGGACCTGAAGGCTGACGACGTGTCGATCGTCGTGGGGCTGCTCCACGACGTTCTCGAAGACACGCTCACGACGAAGGACGCGATCGCGCAGCAGTTCGGGGTAGAGGTCGCGGATCTCGTCGACGGGCTGACGAAGATCGGGAAATTCTCCTACGTCTCCCGCGAAGAAGAGCAGGCGGAGACGTTCCGCAAGATGGTTTTGGCGATGGTCTCGGATCTGCGGGTCGTGCTCGTCAAGCTCGCCGACCGCCTGCACAACATGCGGACACTCCAGTACCTCCCCGAGGGACGGCGGCGCGAAATCGCGCGCGAGACCATGGACATCTACGCGCCCATCGCGAACCGCCTCGGGATGGGTCTTCTCAAAGGGGAGCTCGAGGACCTCGCGTTCCTCTACCTCGAGCCCGAGGAATACGCACGGGTCCAGAGGGAGATCGAGCGCAACCTGGAAGGCTCGGAGGGGATGATCGAGGAGATCCGCCGCGAGCTGTCCTCGAAGATCGTCGAGGCGGGCGTCGACGCCGAGGTGACCGGGCGGCGCAAGAGGTACCACTCGATTTCCGCGAAGATGAAGCGCCGGGGCGTCGACGTCGCCCAGCTCTACGACGTGCTGGCCCTGCGCGTGGTGACTCCGGAGACCCGCGACTGCTATGCGGTTCTGGGTCTGGTCCATCAGCGCTGGCGTCCTGTTCCCGGCCGCATCAAGGACTACATCGCGATGCCCAAGCCAAATTTCTACCAGTCGCTTCACACGACCGTCATGAGCGATTCCGCGCAGCCTTTCGAGGTCCAGATCCGGACGCGGGAGATGGACCTGACGGCGGAGCGGGGCATCGCGGCGCACTGGAAATACAAGGAGGGCCGCCTCGGGCCGAAAGAGGACGACGCCCGCTTCCAGTGGTTGAGGCAGCTCGTGGACTGGCAGAGCGAGGTCAAGGACTCCCGGCAGTTCCTCTCCTCGTTGAAGGTGGACCTGTATCCGGACGAGGTCTATACCTTCACTCCCAAGGGCGAGGTTTTTGCGTTTCCGCGCGGCGCGACCGCCGTCGATTTCGCCTACCGCGTCCACACGGACGTCGGCCACCGGTGTGTCGGCGCACGGATCAACGGCCGTCACGTCCCTCTGAAAACCCCGTTGTCGAGCGGCGACATCGTCGAGATCCTGACCGCGCCGAACCAGACCCCCTCCCGCGACTGGCTGTCGTTTGTCGCGACAAGCCGCGCGCGCCACAAGATCCGCCACTTCGTGCACACCGAGGAGAACCGGGAGGCGGTCGAGCTCGGCCGCCGTCTGCTCGAAAAGGAGCTCCGCAAGTACAAGAGAACGATCAGGAAACTGGAACAGCAGGGGGAGATCGCGCGTCAGCTTTCTCAGTGGGGATTCTCCCGGCCCGAGGACCTTTTCGCGGCGCTCGGGTACGGGAAACTCTCCGCCCGGGCCGTGCTCGAGCGGTTCGTCCCGCCGGAGGAGCTCGACTCGCCCGTCGCGGGCCGCGAAACCGCGGTGTCGCGCGTCGTCCGCAAGATTCTCCCGTTCGGCTCGCCCGACATCGTCGTGGTCGGGCACAACGACCTTCTCGCTTCGCTCGCGCAGTGCTGCACTCCGGTTCCCGGCGAGCGGATCCTCGGGTACATCACCCGCGGACGCGGCGTGTCGGTGCACTCGGAAAGCTGCCCGAACGTGAAGAACCTGCTGTACGACCCGGAGCGGCGCATCGACGTCGCCTGGGCGGGCGCGAAGGCGAACAGCTACGCGATCGACCTGGAAGTCATCTCGGACGATCGGCCGGGGCTGCTGGCGGACATCACGCAGGCGATCGCGGGGGAGAACTCGAACATCCGCCGGATCGAGGCGAGAACGGATGAGAGCACCCGGCCGTACATCGCCGTCTCGCTCGAGACGTCAGACCTGAAGCACCTGGAAAAGATCCTCGCGCGGCTGAACAAGGTCGAAGGGGTCCGCGAGGTCATCCGGAAGTACAACGTTCCGGCGGGGGGAACGGGGTAAAGCGAGGGCGGGTAATTGAGCGTTGAGCGTTCCAGCTTTAAACCGAGACCGAGGCGTTAGACAGGATAGACAGAGAGCTGGGAAGGGTCCCCGCTCGCGGCTACGTCTTCGCCGTCGTTGCGGCCGTTCTCACGACGGGCTTCGACACCTTACCGGAGCGCAGGCATCGCGTGCAGACGCGGACGCGTTTGCCGCCTCCGCTCGTCGCCGCTCTCACCGTCTTCAGGTTCAGATTCCATTTGCGGTTCGTGACGTTGTTCGCGTGGCTGACGCGGTGCCCGGATGTCGGTGTCTTGCCGCAGAATTCACATTGCTGAGCCATCGATCTCGCCTCCGGAATCTGGAAATGAAAAAAACGCCGCATCCTACATGGAACGGGGCGGGGGAGCAAATCTGGAAGTGGGGCGAATCGAGAGAAATTCGGCCCCCGGGCTCGAGGCCTCCGAACCCCGGTTTTCCCCGAAACGGCTAAATCGTTCACCGGCCGTGCTATTTCCCAGCCGCCGCCCTTGACGAGGAGAAAACCTTCTGTTATTTTGGTCAGCAGCCGTAACAAAACATTAGTCAAAGCCCTTCACCGCATTAATTTTTTCGGTGGGCCATATTGTGCTTTTCAGGAAGTCAAAGAACCTGGTTGGCCTCGACATAGGTTCGTCAGCT
>JBBQDF010000463.1:0-2805 GCA_038319475.1 Thermoanaerobaculia bacterium | reverse complement strand
GACATCCAGATCCACAGTCTGGCGCTCTAACCGGCTGAGCTACACCCACCGTCGGGCCCGGCAGCATATCTGCACGGCGGAAAAGGGTCAAACGCGCGACCCGCCGCCCCCGGGTGCGGTGCCGGCCGTCCCCGCTAAGATCCGGCCCAGAGACTAAGGAGACGAGCTCATGGTGGAGTCCCGCCGGACCGCTGAGGGGGCAGACCTGACAACGAAGCCGAATCTCGCCGACGTCATCGAACGCAACATCCGCACGGTGGCGCGTCAGCATCGCGAGACCCGGGCAGCCCGCGGTCTCTCGGAACGCATCGCCGATGCGATCACCACGTTCTCAGGCCGGATGTTGTTCGTGTACCTGCACGTCATCTGGTTCGCGGTCTGGATTCTGGCCAATACGGGTCATCTGGGTGTCCCGGCCTTCGACCCCTTTCCTTACGGCCTGCTGACGATGATCGTTTCGCTCGAGGCCATCTTTCTCTCGACGTTCGTCCTGATCAGTCAGAACCGGCTGAGCGAGGACGCCGACCGGCGGGCGCATCTGGACCTCCAGATCGGACTCCTCACTGAGCATGAGCTGACGCGTGTGCTCCAGATGCTCGATGCGGTTCAGGACAAGCTCGGAATCGAGAACGACAGCGACATCGAGCTGGCGCAACTGGAAATGGAGACGCGTCCCGAGGACGTTCTCGCCGAAATCCAGCGGGTCGAGCGCGAGGTCCAGGCGAACCCGAGGCGTCGCCGCCCGCAGGCTTCGGGATGAGGACGGGCTTCATCGGCCTGCTCGTCGCGGTGGCCGCGGCCGGCTGCGGGCGAAAGACCGAGCCGGCGAGGGGTTCGGTCATGCCGGTCGCCCCGCGGATCTCGCGCGAGACCGCGGAGGATGTGCCCCGCACGCGCCGGCCGGCAGACGGCGGACACCGCCTGATCTGGCTCGGACTCGATGGACTCGACTGGGAGCTTCTCGACCGCCTCGCCGCCGACGGAACGATGCCGAACTGGAAGCGCCTCGCGGCGGAAGGAGCGACCGCTCGCCTGCGGAGCTTCGTCCCCCTCATTTCCCCGATTCTGTGGACGACCGCGGCGACGGGCGTCGCGCCCGACATTCACCGGGTTCTCGACTTTCAGGAAACGGATCCGAAAACCGGCGCGAAGGTTCCGATCTCGGGATTTTCTCGCGCCGTACCGGCCGTCTGGAATCTCGCGTCGGCCGCGGGCCGGAAGGTGGGTGTCGTCGGCTGGTGGGCGACGCATCCGGCCGAAGAGGTCAATGGATTCTTCGTCTCCGATCACGCGAGTCCGATCCTGTTCGACCGACTCCCGCTTGCCGGCGCCGCCTTCCCTGCTTCGATCGGACCGGGGCTCGCGCAGATCCAGCGCCGCGACGGCGCCGTGACGGATGCCGAGGTCGCGAGCTTCTTCGACGGCGCCCCTTCGGACGTCGCGGCGGCCCGCGCGAAAGGAGCGGGCCTGACCGACCCGATCGTCGCGCTCGACCGCATCGTGTCATCGACCCGCGTGTCGCACCGCGTCGCTCGGGACCTCTACGACCGGGAACGGCCCGACCTCCTCGCCCTGTACCTCGAAGGCACGGACGAGATCGGGCACGTCTTCGCGGCCGACACTCCGCCGAAGCTCGCCTGCACGCCCGACGCCGACTTCGCCCGCTATCAGAACGTCGTCCGCCGGTACTACGCTCTGGTCGACAGGCTGCTCGGCCAGTGGATGCGCCGCGCGGCGGAAGACGGCGCGACGCTTCTCGTGCATTCCGACCATGGCTTCAAGTGGAGCGAAGACCGGCCCTGTGCCCTCGCCTCCGGAAACTGGGCGACGGCCGCGTTCTGGCACCGGCTGGACGGCGTTGCCGCTGCCTGGGGAGCGCGCGTGACGCCGTCCGTGACGCGCGGAGACGCGAGCATTTTCGACGTCGCGCCGACGATCCTCGAGCTTCTCGACGTGCCTTCCGGGCCGCGCATGAGCGGACGCCCGATGCGTTTCGCATTCCCGACCCTGGCGCCGCCCGCCCGGCGCGCGATTCCCGAGGTGGCCGTGCGGCGCGTCGCCGCGGAAGCGATGTCGGCGGCGGAGGCGAACGAGTACGCGAAGAAGCTGATGGCGCTCGGCTACCTCTCGGGGGGAGAAACGCGGCCTCTGGCTCCCTCGGGGGGAGACCGGCCCGGCATGACCGAAGGCGCCTGGAACAATCTCGGCCTCTACCTGCGGGACACGGCGAACAAGCCCGGCGATGCGAGAGCGGCCTTTCAAGAGTCATTGGCACTGCGACCCCACTACTACTCACCGATGTACAACCTCGCCGTGCTGTCGCGGAGCGACGGGCACACGAAGGAGGCGGAGGAGTGGCTCATCAAGTCGCTCGGGGAGACAGGGAGCGATCCCGCGCCAGCGCTCGGGGCCTGGGTCCGCGAATACGAGGCGGCAGGCAAACACGCTGCCGCCCTGTCGCTCGTTTCGCACGGGGCTCGCGTTTTTCCCGAGAACGAGAGAGTGGCAAGAGAGCTGGCAATGGCGCGTTATCGATCGCGGGACTGCGAGGGCGCGGAAGAAGCTCTCTCGCGTTACGCGTCCTCGACACGCGATCCCCGCACCTTAAACGACCTGGCGCTCTTTGCGACCTGCCGCAAGAATCGCGAGGCGGTCGTCCGGTTTCTGGAGCGGTCTCTCGCGCTCGATCCGAATCAACCGGAGGTGGCGCGAACGCTCTCCCGCGTCCGCGGGGCAGGCTGAACCGGGAAAAAAAGACCGGGGGCGGTGACCCCCGGTCTTTCCGAAACCGCCGCGATCAGTAGG
>JBBQDF010000462.1:0-2805 GCA_038319475.1 Thermoanaerobaculia bacterium | reverse complement strand
GGCCACACCTCGTACGACGTGTTTCCGGATGGCCGCTTCGTGTTCATCGAATCGATCGAAACGGCGAATGCGACCACGGCGAACCCCGTCGTGATCGTCACGTTCAACTGGCTGCAAGACCTGTCGCCGCGCGTGTCCGGGCGCCCCGCGGGCGCCACTCCATAAGCCTCAAGCCCGGCACCAGGCTCGGGCCTTACGAGATCTCTCGCCGCTCGGAGCGGGCGGGATGGGAGAGGTGTCCACGGCCCGGGATACGCGGCTCGGCCGGACCGTGGCCGTCAAGGTCCTCCCCGAGCACCTCGGGTCGCCCGAGGCTCGCCAGCGGCTCGAGCGGGAGGCGAAGACGATCTCGTCCCTTTCGCACTCTCACATCTGCGCGCTGTACGACGTCGGGCGGCAGGGCGACGTCGATTACCTCGTCATGGAATATCTCGAGGGCGAGACTCTGACCGATCGTCTCGCGCGGGGACCCCTCTCGATCCCCCAGGCGCTCCGGGTCGGAGTCGAGATCTCGTCGGCGCTCGACGCGGCCCACCGCCAGGGGATCGTGCACCGGGACCTGAAGCGAGGAAACGTCATGCTGACGAAATCCGGCGTGAAGCTGCTCGATTTCGGCCTCGCGAGGATCCTGAAGTCCGCAGGATCCGTCGACAACCTGAGGGTGGCGCCCACGGAGGCGAACGACCTCACGCGGGAAGGCACGATCCTGGGCACGCTCGCCTACATGGCCCCCGAGCAGATCGAGGGCAAACCAGCCGACACTCGAACCGACATCTTCGCCCTCGGGATCGTGCTGTACGAAATGGTCACCGGGCGGAAGGCCTTTTCCGGAGCGAATCAGGCGTCCCTTCTCTCGAACGTCCTGACCACGGACCCGCCTTCGATTTCTTCGGTGCGCCGGGAGAGTCCGGCGGCGCTGGACCGCCTGGTCCGGATCTGCCTCTCGAAGGACCCCGCGGAGCGCTGGCAGTCGGTTCACGACGTCGGGCTCGAGCTCGGGGCGATCTCCGAAGGGGCTGCGCCGACGCCCGGGGCCCCCGCGGTCGGGAGAGCCGCCCCCGCCCGCTGGATCCCGTGGCTCGTGGCTCTCGTCGCCACCGCCGTCGCCGCCGCGGCGCTTCTTCGGCCGCGAACGCCGCACGCGGCGCCGGCAACGACGATGCGATTCACCGTGCCGCCCCCGGAAGGCGGAAACTTTTCCTATTCCGCGGAGAGCGACTTCTTCTCCCCGTCACCCGACGGTGCCGCACTCGCGTACCTCGCGCGGGAGAAGAACGGGGACCGCCGCATCTTCCTTCGTCCGCTCGCCGCCCTCGAAGCCAGGGCCCTGCCGGGGACCGAGGGCGCCCGCTCCCTCTTCTGGTCCCCGGACAGCCGGTCGATCGCCTTCGCTGTTGAAGACAAGCTCACGCGCATCGACGTTGCGGCGTCCGCGGGGCCGGTCGCGATTTGCGACACTCCGCGGGGCTTCGGCGTCACCGGTTCCTGGGGGTCCGCCGGCGACATCCTCTTCGCCAACATCCAGGGCGACGGGATCTACCGGGTCGCCGCCGCGGGCGGCACGCCCGCGCTAGTCCTGAAGCCGGACCCGGCGAAGGGTGTGTCGCGCGTTCACTGACCGTGGTTTCTCCCGGACGGCCGGCGGTTCGTCTACCTCGGAGAAGCGAGAACAGTTCCGCCACGCTGATGCTGGCGGAGACGGGGAAGCCCTCGCGCGGCCTCATGCCGATTCAGTCCTTCGCCCGCTACGTGGATCCCGGCTTTCTCGTTTTCACGCGCGAGGGCACTCTTCTCGCCCAGCGCTTCGACGCGGCCGCCGGCCGCCAGACGGGAGGGCCGTTCTCCATCGCCCCGAAAGTCCGGACTTTCCGGGCCACCGGAGCCGCGTCGTTCGGCGCGTCGCGCAACGGGGTGATCGCCCTGCAGTCCAGGCAGGACGTCATGCGCCTCGTCTGGTTCGACCGCGGCGGGCGCGAGATCTCGACGCTGGGATCGCCGGCGCGCTACGGCAACGTCCGCATCTCCCGGGACGGAAAACGCGCGCTCGTCGACCAGATCCGCGACGGAATCGACACATTCGACGTGTGGTCGATCGACCTCGATCGGGGAACGCAGACGGCCGTGACGACGGACCCGGGTACGGAGTTCGGGGCCGTTCTTCTCCCGGACGGAAAAAGCATCGCGTGTTCGATGACCCGCGGGCGAACGCCGCGGCTCTTCCGCCGGGATCTCGCGTCCCTGAAGGACGAGGCGATGCGGCCCGACAACGGGCGCTTCCAGATCGCGCACGACGTCTCGTCCGACGGCAGGTTCCTTCTCTTTGGAGAGCAGGGTGACACCGGAACGATGGACGTGTGGGTGTATCCCCTTTCGGAAGGAAACGAGCCCTTCGCGTTCGCGAAGTCGCCTTACAACAAGAGCGAGGCCGGCTTTTCTCCGGATGGCGGGTTCGTCGCGTTCATCTCGGACGAGTCGGGGGGACTCGAGGCCTACGTCACACCCTTTCCGGGGCCGGGCGAGAGCGTTCGGGTCTCGACGGCGGGCGCTGCACCTTCACTGGAGCCGCGACGGGCGCGAGATCTTCGACCTTTCCTCGGACCGGCACCTGATGTCGGTGCCCGTCCAGACGACCCCGTCGGGAGACGCCCGCCCGTTTGACTGGCGCCCGGTGCAACTCGTGGGGCGACCGAGGTGATCGTCAGGATCGCGAGAAAGACGAGAACGCTCGAGACGTGACGCTGCTTTCGCCGACTTTGAACAGCCGGAAGGTTCAGGAAATCGCCCTCGGAACGAACGGTCTGCAGA
>JBBQDF010000461.1:0-2811 GCA_038319475.1 Thermoanaerobaculia bacterium | reverse complement strand
GAGCGGCGATCCGCGATCGGCCACCGTCCGGGCGATTCGAGACAGCCTGGTGCTTCGAGTCACGCGCGCGGAATTCGAGAAACTGACGGAGAAACGGCCGAAGGTCCTGCGCGCCGTTGCGAACGAGCTCGTCACCCGTGTCGCTCGCGGCCTCGGAGCGTCGCACACGGGCCGCCGCCCGATGACGCTCGCGGTGCTGGCGGTGACTCCCGGGGCGCACGCGCCCGACTTCGCCCGCGCGCTCGCGTCCGCGCTCTCGACGATCGGGCCGACGCGGCACGTCGACCGCGGTTTCGCGGTGACCGTGACGAGTCACCGCACGCTCGAGGAAGACGACGGGTCGCACGAGTCTTTGCTCGGACGGTGGCTGAGCGACGAAGAATCCAGGTACCGCTACGTGCTCTATGAAGCCGACCCCGCCCACCCGGGATGGACGCGGCGGTGTCTGCGTCAGGCCGACCGCATAGTCTGGATCGCGAATCCCGCCGATCCGGCCCGCGCTCCGGGTCTTTCGATGCCCGACCACTTCGTGAACGCGCTCGGCGTGAAGAAGGACCTCGTCTTCGCGCATGCCGACCGGAACCGTTCCCCGACCGGCACGTCGAAATGGCTGGAAGCGTCCCCGGCACTGGAGGGGTCGACCCATCACGTCGCGCTCTCGTCACCCGAGGACTTCGCCCGGTTGGCGCGGCTTCTGACGGGAAACGCGACGGGTCTCGTGCTCGGTGGCGGCGGCGCGCGGGGCTTCGCGCACATCGGCGTGATCCGGGCGCTTCAGGAAGCCCGGATTCCGATCGACTCGATCGGAGGCACTTCGGCGGGAGCGATCATCGGCGCGCAGTTCGCCTGCGGATGGGACCGCCCGGCGATGCTCGAGGCCACGCGCCGGGGCTTTCTCGGGGGAGGGTCGCTCCTCGATTTCACGATCCCGGTCGTCTCGTTCATCGCCGCGAATCGGTTCTTAAAGCTCGTGCGGGACATGTATGGAGACCGGCGGATCGAGGACCTGTGGACGCGCTTTTTCTCGGTCGCGTGCAGCCTGACACACGGAGATCCGCGGGTGCTCCGGAGCGGCCCTCTGTGGCGGCGGGTGGGAGCGAGCATGGCGATTCCGGGCGTCGGTCCCCCCGTGTGCGAGCGCGGCGAGCTGCTCGTCGATGGCGGCGTGCTCATGAACCCTCCCGTGGCGCCGATGAAGACGTTCTGCGAAGGCCGGCTGATCGCGGTGAGCGTGAGCCCGGAAATCGATCTCGCGGTCGATCCCGCCTACGAGCTCTATCCGTCGGCATTCGAGATCCTGCGCAGCCGGTTCGGGCGCGGGCGGCGAAGACTCCAGGTCCCGACGATCCTTTCGATTCTGGCCCGCACAGGAACGCTCGGGCGCGAGGCGGGGGAGCGGGACATGCGCCGCAAGGTGGACCTGTATCTCGAGCCCGACCTGTCCGCCGTCGACCTGCTGGAGTTCTCGGCGCTCGATCGGGCGGAGGAGATCGGGTACCGCTACGCGGCCGAGAAACTGGAAAAACTGGACGGCTGGCGGACCGCTTGAGCCCGCCAGCCGAGCCGGAAAAACCGAGCCTTTACTTGCGGGCGGTGGGCTTTTCTGCCGACTTGTCGAAGAGGGCGGCGTACTGCGGGTAGCCTTCCTGCGCGAGCCGTTCGGCCGGGATGAAGCGCATCGCCGCGGAGTTCATGCAGTAGCGCTGGCCAGTCGGAGGCGGCCCGTCGTCGAAGATGTGGCCGAGGTGTGAGTCCGCGTGAGCGGAACGCACCTCGGTCCGCGGAAGCCCGATCTTGAAATCGGTCTTCGTCTTCACATTCGCCTTCTCGAGCGGTTTCGTGAAGCTGGGCCATCCCGTCCCCGACTCGAACTTGTCGAGAGAGGAGAAGAGCGGCTCGCCGGAGACGACGTCCACGTAGATTCCGGCCTGGTGATTGTCCGCATACTCGTTGGCGAACGGACGCTCCGTGCCCTCGCGCTGCGTCACCTCGTACTGAATAGGTTTCAGGCGCTGCTTCAAGTCCGCGTCGGACGGTTTCTGAAAACTGCCCGTCCATCCCTTTCCACCCGCGGGCGGCTGTTGTCCGGGCGCGCTTCGGACGATGGCGACGGCGGCTGCCGCCGCAAGAAACCAGGCGTGATTCATTTGTGACCTCCTGCCGCATCTCCCCAGAGCTGTTTCAACCGGGCATCCCGGCCGCATCCCTGGCGGTACTGGTTGTAGCGAACCGGGCTTTTTTTGTAGAAATCCTGGTGGTACTCCTCCGCGGGGTAGAACGTCGAAGCCGCCACGATCTGCGTGACGATCTTTCCCGCGAAGCGCGGCTCCTGTTCGAGGCGCTTTTTCGACTCTTCCGCCGCTTTCCGTTGCGCGTCACCGCGATAGAAAATCGCCGAGCGGTACTGCGACCCGTGATCGCAGAACTGCGCATTGGCCTGCAGCGGGTCGACGTTGTGCCAGAAGATCTCGAGAAGACGCTCGTACGTGATCTTCGACGAATCGTAGGCGACCTCGACCGACTCCGCGTGGCCCGTGCCTCCCGAGGAGACCTCTTCGTACGTCGGATTCGTTTTCTGACCCCCGGTGTAGCCCGAGGTCACGGAGAGAACTCCGGGAACCCCCTCGAACGCCGTTTCCTCGCACCAGAAGCAGCCTCCCGCGAAGACGGCTTTCGCCTTCTCGGCCGCCCGGGCCGCCGGAACCACCACTGCGAAGAGGCTTCCCACTACCACCATCCAACCGAAGAGACGGATCCTCAAAGGTGACCTCCTGTGACGACAGACAGAACTGTCGGGACCTGGATTTGATT
>JBBQDF010000460.1:0-2814 GCA_038319475.1 Thermoanaerobaculia bacterium | reverse complement strand
CGCGTGGCGGTCCCCGTGACGCGGAAGCTCTGGTCCACCGGGGCAGCCGGGTTGAACGCGGTGTTCCCGGACTGCGACGCGCGGAGGGTGCACGTGCCGGCCGAAATGAGCGTCACTGTCGAACCGGAAACCGAGCAGATGCCGGGAGTCGTGCTCGTGAAAAGGACCGCCAGCCCCGAGCTCGCGGCGGCGGAAATCGCAAAAGGCGCCGAGGAGAGCGCCCGATCGGCGGGCGCGGCAAACGTGATCGTCTGATCGCTCCTGCCGGGCGCGCCGGTCACGTCAAAGCTCCGGTCCACGTTTGGCGCGGGATTGAAGCTGCCGTTGCCCGGTTGCGAGGCCCGGATGGTGCACACCCCGGCTGCGGTGAGCGTCACGGTGCCGGCCGACACGGAGCAGATCGACGCCGTGAGCGAGGAGAAACTGACCGGCAGTCCCGAGCTCGCCGTCGCGGAGAGCGCAAACGACCCCGAGTCGACACGGCGCGAACCGAGCGCCGCGAACGCAATCGTCTGGTCGCTCGCGACCCCGCCGGCGGTGAACGTCAGGTCCGCGGGCAACGGGAGCCCCACGGCCGGCATGCCGTCGTAAGCCGTCCCCGAGCTGATCGTCACCGCGCCCGCGACGGACGGCGTGTAGGTGAACGTCGCCGACGGACGCTCCGCCGAAAGAGCGACGGATCCCTTCCTCGGCCAGGGGGACGACGGCACGAAAAGCCCGGAGCCGGCTCCGTCGGTGACGCCGAACAGGATGAAGCCGCCGACCCCGTCGACCGACGGCGGGGGGACCGCGCCCGGGGGCGCGAGCGACACCGTGAATGAAGCGGGCTGCCCGACGGGTCCGGCGGCGGGGCCGGTGATCGTGTACCCCGTAGCGGCCGGGGCGACTCCGGTCACGGTATACGGCGCGGCGGGCGGATTCTGCAGGCCGCCCGTGTTGGCGACAGTGATCGACACCGTTCCGTTTGCGGACGCGGGCGGGCGATAGCGAAAGATCCCCGTCGGATGGTCCGTCGTCAGGCGGAAAACCGCCGGAAAAAACGCTCCTCCGAGTCCGCCGTCGGACGGGGTGACGACGACGGGCGCGCTCACGAAGCGCTGAAGGCCGGAAAGCGACACGGTGAAGCGTCCGCTCGGCGCGTTCGCCCGTCCGCTGGCGGGAGAGGGCGGAAGCAGCGTCAAGGCGGTCGCGGCGGGCCACTCGGCGCCGGCGCGCTCGCGCCAGTCGAGGAGCGCCGTCGACCAGCGGTAGGACTGGTTGTACTGCTTTTCGGACCAGAACACCCCGGCAAGCGCGGAGGAGCCGGTCCAGGCCTCCTCGGACCAGACGCGGTACGTATCGTCGTGCGAGTACCAGAAGTACCAGGCGTACGCCGGCGCGATTAAGAGCGACAGATCGGGAGCGGGATCGCGGTCGCCGCTGTTCGCATAGCCCGAGCACGCGACGGGGTCCATCGCGCTCGTGTTCACGTCGGTGTAGAGGAACGTGCCGGTGCCCGCGGTCATCCCGCCGGTCGCGCTCCACGTGTTCGCGCGCAGCCAGTCGAGCGCGACCTTGATCTTCGGGGGAATCCGGGGATCGCGAGATCGATCCCAGAAGTTGATGAGCGACTGCATCGTCAGCCCCACCATGAACGGGCGCACGTAGAGACACGGCCCGCGGGAAGCGGCCGTCCACTGGTCGATGTGCCCGAGCGCGGAGGTGACGAACTCGTCCGTCCGAGTGCGATGCGCCTGGCCGAGGTCTTCGGAGTTCAGCCGCATCTTGATCGAGAACGCGACTTCCCGCGAGCCTTCCCACCCGTACGCGTAGGAGAGAGGCGTGACGTCGTTCGACCCGGCGGATTCGAGGGAGAGAAGAAGCGCGGTGTCCCGGCTGATCGTGTCCCCCGTCGCGAAATAATGCGCGGTCAGACCATCGGTATAGGCGTGATAACCGGATGCTCCCCATCCGAACGCGATCGCGTAGAGGTCGCGGTACTGGCGCACGGCGGCGACGATCGCGGGGTCGAACAGGGCCGGGTTCCACGACGTATCCCCGGCGTCTAACCGGCGCTGCGCGTACTTGCGGCCCTGGTAGAAGATGTCGATCGGGTCGTAGTGGTTGGCGACATTCAGGCTCCCGAGCTCCGAACCGGGCCCGAACGTCAAGGCATAGAACTCGGGACCCGCGGTCGTGCTGTTTCGGTTTTTCATGTACGTCTCGTACGCCGCGAGCCCCGGCATCGGGGGCAGCGGTGCTGCAGCCGCGACGGCCACGGACGCCCCCCACGTGAGCACCACCGACAGTCCGATCGCCGCGAGGCGCGGAATTCGCGTACCAAGGATTCCGATTCCCCGGACCGGCGAGAGGAGGACGAAGCGACCGCTTGACGGCACGGTCTCAGCGGCGGTCTCTGCGCCCTCCACTCCCCGGACCGGAGGATTGACCCAACGGATGAGCCGCATGCTTCCTCCAGTTGGCGATGCTGTTGTACAGCAGGCACGTTACCATGAAAGTGTCCAGAAGTTGCACAAAAGGCCCCGCTCTGACGAGTCCTCGGTTCTGTTACACGAGGCTAGAAGGCGGAGGTGTCCGCAGAGCTCCACAGCGTTGAGGGAGCGTTGACGTAGGTCTGAACGATCCCGCTGGCGGTGTCCGTCACCGTGATCGTGTAGCCGACGTCGGAGAGCGCCCCGTGGAAGACCCAGAACCTCTGGTTGTAGGCGCGCCCGTCGACGACCTTGACGACCAGCTCCACGTTATTGGGTGAGAAGAACCAGAAGTAGCCCGTGTCGCCGGTGAGAGGGACGGCGCTGCCGGAGCCGCGAGAGC
>JBBQDF010000459.1:0-2838 GCA_038319475.1 Thermoanaerobaculia bacterium | reverse complement strand
GCCTTCTCGAGGGAGTCCGAGTCGCCGAGGATGCGCGTGACCGCGTACTGGGCCGTCCGCCGGTCTTCGCTCCTCTGGCGCTCGGTGATATCGCGCAGCGCCCCCGTGAAAAGAGATTCCGCTCCGCCGCCGAGGGGCACGCGCGTGACCGTCAGCTCGACCGGGAAGAGCGATCCGTCGCGGCGCATCGCGGTGATTTCGATGTGCCGATCGAGAATCGGACCCTCTCCGGTCCGCAGATGGTGCGCCATTCCCTGCCGGTGCGCGTCGCGATACGCGGGCGGCACGATGATCTCCGCCATCTCGAGTCCCATGACTTCCGCCCTCGCGTAACCGAAGATGTTCTCCGCCGCGCGGTTGAATTCGACGATCCGGCCCTGCGCATCGATCGTGATCAGGGCGTCGAGCGCCGAGTTCAAGATCGCCCGCAGCCCGGCTTCGGCCGCGGAAACGGACTCTTCGACGGGGGCGGACGCGCCGGTGAGCCCCGCCGGTTCCTCCTGCGAAGGCATTGAGAACAATTATGTCCGACGCCGCCTCGTCTCGGGGCCGCCGCGCCTTGACAGCCCGGGTGGAGGGCGGGACGATCGCGGACCTTGACCGAGCCGTCACACGGAGCCACCCCGACCGAGAGCGCGGAGCCGGACGCCGCCGTCCTGGCTCGCGGGGACGAGGCGGCGTGGACGCGGCTCCTCGAAACGCATGGGCCGCGACTGCTCGCGGTCGCCCGACGGCTTCTCCGGGACGACGACGCGGCGAGGGACTGTCTGCAGAACGCGTTTCTCCAGGCGCTCCGAAGCCTCGACCGATTCGAAGGCCGGTCCTCCCTGGCCACATGGCTGCACCGGATCGTCGTGAATTCCGCGCTGCTGACCCTGCGATCGCGGCGGCGCAAGCCCGAGGAGTCGCTCGAACCTCTGCTGCCCGTCTTCGACCGATCGGGGCATCGCATGGCGGTGGGTCCGGTGGAGCGCACGCCGGAGGATCTTGCGTCGCGCGGAGAGGTCCGGGAGATCGTCCACGGCGCGATCGACCTGCTGCCGGAAGCCTATCGAACGGTCGTCATCCTGCGGGACCTCAAAAACCTTTCCGGAGAGGAGGTCGCGGAGTTGCTCGAGACCACTCCAAACGCCGTGAAGGTGCGCCTGCACCGCGCCCACTCGGCGTTGAAGACTCTTCTCGAGATGCCGAAGGAACGCATTCGGATTTCGCGGGTCCGCGAAGTCTGCCGGTGGGTTCTCGGCGCCCCGGGCCGGACGATTCCGCTCGTCATCACCTGTCGGCAGTTCGAGGACTTCGTGGTGGATTTTCTGGACGGCTCGCTGCCGCCCGCGCGCAGGCGTGTCTTCGAGCTTCACCTGCGCACCTGCCACGAATGCCGTCAGTACCTGGCCAGGTACCGGGAGACGCTCGCTTTGAGCCTCGGGCTTCGCGACGAGCCGCTCTTAGCCGACATCCCACGTGGGCTCGTCCGGGCGATCGCCGGGGCGATCCGCCGGGAGGCGTGAGCGAGGGTGGTTTGGAGGCGGCCCCGCCGTCGCGGCGGGTCCCGCGAAAGAACGTCCGGATAAACTCTGTCGCAGTCTTACCAGGAGGACCGATGCGTTTGAAAATTCCGGCGTTCGCAATCGCGGTTCTCTCCGCGGGCCTCGCTCGAGGTCAGGACAGGGCGATCGGGAGCGTCGGCATCACGGTGTTCGAAGACGCCGGGTATCGCGGCCGGAATGCGACGTTTCGCGATGAGGCTGCGGACTTGAGCGACTACCACTTGAACGACCGTGTTTCGAGCTTCCGGATCGCGCGGGGCGAGTTCTGGGAAGTCTGCGAGCACAAGAACTTCGGAGGCCGCTGCGCCGTCTTCTCGGCCGACGAGCCGGATCTGCGGCGTGTTTCGTGGGATGATCAGATCTCTTCGCTGAGGCGGGTTCGGCGGGATCGCCGCGAAGAGCGGACGCGCGATTCTTACGCGCGTCCACGGGAACGCGATGGCCTGGTGCTGTACGAAGAGGAGAACCTCCGGGGCGCCCGGCGCGACCTCGACCGGGAGGAACCGGATCTCTCCGGCCTGCGCGTCGGAAGCCTCGACGTCCGTGGCAGCTGGCAGATCTGCGACCGGCGCGACTTCGGCGGTCGCTGCGTCACGGTGTCCGGAGAGGTCCCTGCCCTGCGGGAGTCGGGGTTGAATCGGATCGCTTCCGCGCGTCCGCTTCTCCGAGAGCGCCGCGACGATCGCGGCGACGGTCACGAGAACGATCGCGAGGACCGGCGCGGAGACCGGGAGGCTCCGTGGGCGCAAATCGAGCGTCCGCGTCTGGTGCTTCATTCGCGTCCCAACTTCCGCGGGGACGCCCGGGAGCTCACCGACGCCGATGGCGAAATCTCGAACTTCAACGATCGCGCGCAGAGCGCGACCGTCGAAGGCGGAGCGTGGGAGGTCTGCGAGCATGCCCGCTTTCGAGGCCGCTGCGTGACGCTGCGCACGAGCGTTCCCGACCTGAGCGTTTACGGGCTTCGAGACGCGATCACCTCCGCGCGTCCGGTCTCGGACACCCCTCGAAGGTGAGGGATCGGCCCGTGCCTGTGAGTGTCTACGCGGAGGAAAAGAGCCCGAGTCGCGTCTGGCGGCGCGGATCCGGAGAGCGGGGCGGAGTCCAGAGCCATCGCCGCGGATAGGGGTCAGCCGAGCGCAAGCCTCCGGGGGGCCGTCCGGTGAGGGGTGAAGGCGGTGAGGGGGTGAGAGGGTTGTTCGACCCGCTCTCCGGAGCCGGCCAGTCGGCATGAGTCTTGATTGGTGCACTCCCGTGCGCGGTGCCGGTGTCGGCAAGACGGAACCACCTT
>JBBQDF010000458.1:0-2856 GCA_038319475.1 Thermoanaerobaculia bacterium | reverse complement strand
GTACGCTCCCGTTCTGGCGCGCGCGGCCGCCGCGACGGGATTCGTCGACGGTTACTTTCTGGAAGTGCACGATAACCCGGACGCGGCCCTCTCGGACCGCTCGACGCAGCTCGACATCCGCATCCTCTCGGACCTCATCCGCTCCGTTCTCGCGCTCTCTGTCCTCTCGCGGTAGGGGGGGGCCCGCGGCGGGATCCGGAATAATTTCTTCCATCCCGTGAAGGATTCGGCCTCCCGTCTCCCCTGATGGGGCGAGGGACAAATATGGACGCCTGCGACGGGTACCAGATCGCAATCGAAATGCGCCGGGAGGGGGCGGCAAACCCGTCCGCGGGCGAGCGCCTCGACGCCCATCTTGCCAGCTGTCCCGATTGCCGGGCCTTCGACGCCGCGGCGCTGGCCATGACCACGACGTTCCATCAAGAAGTGAACAGGCTCGAGCGCCGGATCGAATGGCAGAAGCTCGCGAACCGGGTTCGCCGCACTTTCGACCCGGTCCGCCGCGCCAGGAATCGGGCGGCCTTCGTCGCCGCGATGCTGACCGTGTTGTACGGATCCGATCGCTTCGGAGAATGGATGGGCCACCGACCTATCGGTCCCATCTGGCACCCTGCCGGGATCGTGCTCGTCGTTTTTGCCCTCGTGTACGCCTGGGTGTGGGCCAGCGGGCGGCGGGCCGCGCGAGTGGTCGCTCAGACCGAGCAAACAGAGATGCTCGCCCTGTACCGCGCCGAACTGGATGCCACGATCGGTTTGAACCGTGCGTGGAGATTCCGGTTTCTCGCCGGGACCGCGATGATCGTCCTCGGGTTCGCTCTGGCCATGACACCCCCGCGGAGCTGGCACCCGGACCCCGCGACCCTCGCGGAATTCCTCCGGATCGGCGGGGTGTTCATCGCCGCGGGGCTCTATCTCCACCTGGTTCGAATTCCGGGATTGCAGCGGGAGCTCGCCGAGCTCGGATGAACGATCGGATGTCGCTCTCACTCACCAGCGAGGCAGAAGCCGACCTTCTGGAACGGTTTGGCGGCGTCTCCTCGCAGGAGCGGGACGCCGCGTTCGAAGACCTCTTCGAGCGCTTCCGCCGCCCCCTCCTGTCGCTCTGCTTCCACCTGACCCGCGATTCCGCCGAAGCGGAAGACGCCGTTCAGGAGACGTTCCTGGCGGTTTTTCGAGCCCTGCCTGTCTTTCGCGGCGAGGCGCGACTCTCCACCTGGATCTACCGGATCGCCACGAGGACCGCGCTGCGCGTTCGCGCGCGGAGGCCGCCGACGGAAAGGCTGGAGCCGCTCGAGCCGGTAGTTGGCGAATCGCGGTCCGACAGGGCCGCGGGCTCCCCGGAGGAGGCGATGGCGTTGCGATCCGCTCTTTCGCGCCTGCCCGCCGACCAGCGCCTCGTCCTGGCCCTCTTTTCGATCGAGGGTCTCTCCCATGGGGAAATTGCGGAAGTCCTCGGGATTCCTCAAGGCACCGTCTGGTCTCGGCTTCACGGAGCGCGCAAACGGCTGGCCGCCGAAATCAGCGCTCCCACTCCGTCGGGAAAGCGCCAGGTGCGCCGTTTTCGAAATCATGACGATGGACGGCTTTCCAGGTGACGCCAGTAGTCTTTCGTCCAGGCGAAGGGAGTGGGGTGGAGATTCCAGTCGTCGATGCAGGCCTGGACGAGATGCACGAGGGCCTGGCAGAGTCGAAGGAGGCGCGGCGGAGGGATTTTCCGGTGAGGTGCCGAAACAGGACACCCTAGGGCTTCGTCGCGAGCATCCCGGGCGAGAACGCGGGGGGGGAAACGACTTTACGATCGGCCGCGGCGGAGTCGCGCGCCGCGGCGCGTGCCGCGCGAAGCCACGATCCGGCGTCCGGCGTGGCGGGGCCGCGCGCGGCCAGGCCGGCCGAAAATCCGGCGTGGAAGGGTTCGATGTCAGAGCCGGGAATTCTTCGGCGATCTTTTCGACCAGAGGGACCGCCCCCTCCGGTGGAAGGTCCTCGAAGAGGATTCCGAATTCGTCTGCTCCGAGGCGTCCCATGGCGTCGGAACTTCGAATACGGCGTTGGAGGAGTTGAGCCAGCGACCCGAGCACCTGGTCTCCCACGGCGTGCCCGTGAGCGTCGTTGATCGCATCGTAATGAGGATCCGGCGGCTCCCCAGCCCATTCGGACGCCGTTCTCCCCGTATCTTCTGTCAGGGTCGCAGGGCACGCAGAACGCGGACAATTCGGACGCTGCGGAGACGCCAGCCGGATCGATCGACGCCTGGATCAGGGAAGCCGGCTGGCGACCTTTCGAGCGATCGCATCGACCTTCCCGGCGTTCCCGCGACCCGCGTTCATGTGGATGTACCACTTGCCCTTCGATGCAAGAGATCGTCGCGATCCATGAAGCATTTGTCGCCCGCCGAGCACGGAGGTTCCCTGCGTTTCGGGTCCCTGGCCGTGAGGTCGCGAAGCATGTTCGCGAGCTTCTCGGGGCCGTCGAGCAATCGACCTCGACGGTCAGAATCTGACCGTTTTTGGTCGTAGAGACGAAGTCAACCGAGTCGGGATTGCGCCTCGCCCGCTCGACCGACTCTGACAAAATCGCCACCACCGGAGGTTTCGATGTCCTTCTCATCCCTCGGCATCACGGCAGCCTGCCTTCTCGCCGCGGTCACCCTCGTCGCAGGACCCGACGGTCGGCCCTCCGCCTCGTCGAAACGAAGCGCCTCGTACGAAGACCTGGCTTCCTTCTTCCGGGAGTGGCGCTCGTTCCAGAAACCGAAGCTCGTCGACGGCGTCCCCGACTACACCCCGCGCGCGATGGCGGCGCAACGGACCGAACTCTCTTCCTGGCAAAGCCGCCTCGCGGCGATCGACCCGAGCG
>JBBQDF010000457.1:0-2865 GCA_038319475.1 Thermoanaerobaculia bacterium | reverse complement strand
GGGGCGTCGCGCAAAACGCCCGCGAGGTCGGATGCCGAAACCGAGGCCGGCAGGAGAAGTGTCGCCCGCGCCCCCGCGGGCTTCCGACGCGCGCGCGACTTGTAGCGATCGAACCTGTAGTCCGCCTGCGCGGCCTCCCGGACGAGCGCCCGGATCCGGGGAATCGGCAGCCCCCCGTCGAGCGCAATCACGAGATGGCCCGGGGAATGCCGGAGCCCGTCGCGCATCACGCGCCGGAGGGCCCGGCGGACCGTGCCGAGGGAGGCGGGTGCTTTGCCGAGCCCCGAGAGGTTCCAGCCTCCCGCCGACGCCGTTTCCTTTTCGCGGCCCCGGAACCCGGACGCGCGGCAGGCATCGCGCAGCGCGGTCCGAACCGACTCCGGCGCCCGGGCCCACGGTTCCCGCGTCTCGTGAAGGAGCGCGATTGGAAAGATCCTGCCGCGCGGGAGGCGCGAAGCGACGTCAACTTCCATGCGCCGAGAGGCTATCAGGAGGGAGATCGAGAGTTGAGAGTCGCGAGTTGAGAGGGTTCAGCGTCGAGCGTTCGATTGAGAAAAGAGAATGCAGCCCCGGCGCCGAACACCTGATAAACCCGCACTTCGTCCGCCTCACGCCTGCCGCCTCACGCCTGACCGCCCCGGTTCCCTCGCTCCTCGTGCTACTGTTTTTTCGTGAGCGCCGTGACCGAGACTCGTCTCCCGGGCGGCCGGCTCATCCGGCGAGGAAAAGTCCGGGAGCTCTATGACCTCGGCGACTCGCTGCTGCTGGTGGCAACCGACCGGATTTCCGCCTTCGACTGCGTCCTTTCGCCGGGCATTCCGGACAAGGGCCGCGTCTTAACGTCGCTCTCGAACTTCTGGTTCGAACGCTTCCCGGACGTCGAAAATCACGTTCTGGAAAAAGATGCGGATCGTTTTCCGGAACCGGCGGCGCAATCGAAAGACCTCCTGTCCGGCCGCGCGGTCGTCGTGAAGAAGGCCGAGGTCATTCCCTTCGAATGCGTCGCGCGAGGGTACATCGCGGGGTCGGGGTGGGCCGACTACCAGCGCTCCGGAGAGATCTGCGGGGTGCGGCTGCCGCCGGGGCTCCTGCAGGCATCGCGGCTGGCGGAACCGATTTTCACCCCGGCGACCAAGAGCAGCTCCGGGCATGATCAGAACGTGTCCTTCGAGCGCATGGCCCATGCTCTCGGGCGTCAAGAGGCGACGGCCCTGCGGGATCTCACTCTCGACCTCTACCGCCGGGCGAGCGAGTACGCGGAGACCCGCGGCCTGATCCTCGCGGATACGAAACTCGAGTTCGGGAGATTCCAGGGCCGGCTCCTCTGGATCGACGAAGCGTTCACCCCGGATTCCTCCCGGTACTGGGATGCGCGCCTCTGGACCGCAGGCCTGCGGCCGGCCTCCTTTGACAAACAATTTCTCCGCGACTGGCTCGAGACGACCCACTGGAACAAGCGCCCGCCCGCGCCCCGGCTCCCGGAGGGGATCGTCCGGACCACGCGGTCGAAGTATCTGGAAGCACACCGCCTGCTGACGGGCCACCTGCCGCGCGGGGTCAGCGCCGCCGGATCGTAGCGGCCTTCCGACAGGCGGGCCGGCGGAACGGGAGGCCCGGCGCGCCCCCGCGACAGGAATGCGCCGAGGTGGGTCGGGGTTCTCCCGGTCTGGTCCGGATGCTCGGTGTCCTCGCAGGAGGTCAATGGGGCGGCTGTGGCACAACCCTTGAGTAAATAACTTCGGAAGCGGGACTAGTCATGACGACACATCGGGCGTATCTCCAGCGGGTGGCGCACGTCCTCGGCGCCGTCGGGATCGCCTTCTCCCTTCTCGCTGCCGCCCCCATGGCGGAGGCGCTTCGAAGAGGGGATCCGGAGCCGCAGCTCGCCGGCTCCCGCGTCCCGCTCGGATCTCCCTCCTCCGGCGACCTGATCGCACGCATCGCCGTCCCCCGGCTCGCTCTCGACGCTCCCGTTTACGAGGGCGTGAACGCGGAGACTCTGGCGCGCGGCGCCGGCCACCTGGCCGGGACCGCTCTCCCCGGAGAAGAGGGTGGGACCAACCACACGGTTCTCGCGGTCCGGCGCGACACCGTCGCAGCCCGGATATCGGAGGTAGAGGTCGGAGAAACCGTCACGATGCGGACGCCTTTCGGACTTCGCTGCTACCGGGTCAGCTCGAGGCGCGTCCTTTCTCCCGACGCTCTCGAGATGTCTCCGACGGGGCGGCCTCGCGTCACGATCGTCACGCCGTATCCCGCCGACGCCGTCGGCCCTGCGCCTATGCGCCTGGCCCTGGTGCTCGAAAGAACGTAACGCTTTTCCGCTCGTCTCGCCTCACCTCACGACGATAGGCCCCTTCTCCCTTCTCTAGCGCTTCGACCCGTCGCCGCCGTCCCCTTCCCCGATCTCTCTCAAGAAGTCGGCAACGCGAGCGACCGGCCGCGCCGCGATCTCCGGGAACCCCGCCGCTTCGCCGGCGTTACCAGCCGGCAGAAACGCCGTCGTGAATCCAAGCGCCGCGGCTTCCCGCAACCGGGAGGCCGCCGCGGGGACCGTCCGGACTTCGCCCAGGAGCCCGATCTCCCCGAAGGCCACGGCTCCCCCGGGCAGCGCCACGTTACGGGCGGACGAGACGATCGCGGCGACGACCGCGAGATCACACGCCGGCTCGCGAATGTCCAGGCCGCCGGCACAGGAGGCAAAGACCTCCCGCGTCGAAAGCGCGACGCCGGCGCCCTCCAGCACCGCGAGCAGAAGGGCGAGGCGGCCCGGATCGACGCCGAGCGCGACCCGGCGCGGCGACCCGGCGCTGGCGGCGCCCACGAGGGCCTGGATCTCGACGAGAAGCGGGCGCGTGCCCTCCA
>JBBQDF010000456.1:0-2874 GCA_038319475.1 Thermoanaerobaculia bacterium | reverse complement strand
GTTCAGGGCAACCGGGCTTCCCTGGTTCCGGTCACGATCGGCCGGGATTTCGGAAACGAGGTCGAAGTGACCTCGGGTCTGGTGGCCGGTGCGCAGGTGATCGACGGGCCGCCCGATTCCTTGATCGAGGGCCAGCAGGTGCAGGTGATCCGGAGGGTCCGCTCCGCGCCACACCCCTGAGGAAGGTTGGGGTTGAGAGGCTTCTCCATCGTCGGAAGCGAAGGACCTGGACGACGCGAACGCGATTGCGGCCGGATCGCGGATCGAGGACGCGGAGAAACCCTTCATCGAACGCGAACTGACATCGAACCTCCCGGTGCGGATCGTGATGACGCGCCGACAATTGCCGCTTTTTTGAACGTTTTCGCAAAACCGTCCGAACCTGATGGCACAAAAAGTGCTCCCGCTTCGTTGTGCGCGGGCGAACCTCCCACGTGATGAAGTGAAGCGGCCCCGCTCCCTAAAATTCGAGACTCCGATGATCGCGAGCCTCATACCCGAAGGAAGGAGACGACGCATGCGTTTAACCAGCCGAATTCTCATGGTGATTCTCTTCGCGGCGGGAACCCTTGCCGTTGCGACGGCTCAGAGCACGCAGCCGCAGCAGCCGCAGACCCAGCAGCAGCCGCAGAGCAATCCGGATCAGACCGCGAACCCTCCCGTGAATCCTCCCGCTTCGCAGAGCGGCGCGGCCGCTGGCGTCGCCGGCGCGCAGAACGGCAGCGCTTCCGGCGCGGACAGCGCGACTCCCTCGAACTCCGCAGCGTCGACGACCCCGGGCGGGAACACGGCGGCGGCCCCAGTGGCCGGCGCGGAAAACCAGGTGCAGCAGACCGACACCACCACCACGACAAGGTCCCCGCTCGCCGGGTGGATTCTGGGCGCCGCCCTCCTCCTCGGCCTCATCTTCATCATTCGCCGTACGATGCGCCGGCGGACCGGCACGCGGGTTTCTCTCTACGAACGCACGGACACCGGCTCCATCGTGACGCAGCCGAACGAGACGAAGACCAGCACGACGACGACCACGGCGAAAACGACGACGACCGGCAACCCTCCCGTGGCGCCTCGCACCTGAAGATCGGGGTCAGGAGCGAAGCCGCTTCCGCTCCTGGTCGAATTCCGCTCCGGATTTGGCACGGATACGGCTTCCAGTTTGAACAGGCTCCCTCTCAGCAGTCAGGGGAGTCAAGGAGGACGAATGACGGATAACGATTCGAAAAAACCGGACTTCTCCAACGTTTCGAAAAAACCGGACTTCTCCAACGTAGAGTCGGGCAGTTCATCGACCGCGCCTTCGGCGCCTTCCGCTCCCCCGGGCGGGGGCTCGGATCTCGGGAATCAGAAGACGATGCGAATGTACGTGGTCGAAAGCGGCGACAGCCTTTCGAAGATCGCCAAGAAGTTCTACGGGAACGCGCAGGATTGGAAGCGGATTTACGAAGAGAATCGCGACGTGATTCACAACCCCGACATGATTCAGCCGGGATGGCGTCTGAAGATTCCGGAATGAAGAAGGAGATCGACATGACAGGACGTATCTGGCGCGCACTTCCCCTGGTCGCTCTCGCGGTCGTTCTTCCGCTTTCCGCGTGCAAGAAGGGCGACAACGCGACGTCGGCGGACAACGCGCAACTGACCCCCCTCGCCCCGGCTGCCGGGGCGAGCACCGAGAAAGCGCCCGGTTCCGTTCACGTGACGGACGTCTCTCTCGGCAAATCCCTGGGCTCCGATAAGAAGGTACAGAACGCGACAGACACCTTCAGCCCGAAGGACACGATCTTTGCGTCGGTAACGACCGACGGCGCCGGAACGGCGTCCACGATCTATGCGAAGTGGACCTTTCAGGACGGCCAGGTGATCCGCAACGATCAGCGCACCATCTCGCCGACCGGCCCCGCCGTGACGGAGTTCTCCATTCAGAAGCCGGATGGATGGCCCACGGGCGGGTACAAGCTCGATGTCTCGATCGACGGCGGGCCGAGCGCGTCGACGAAAAGCTTCAAAGTCCAGTAACGATCAGCCAGCTCGCGTCGGGCGGGGACGAACCCGCCCGGCGCGCCCTCACCGTCACCACCCGCCTCCTCATTTCCAAAGGACACCGCCGCGCCGCGTCGTTTCGGAGGAGACCCGCTCGCGCGCTCATCCGACCGCGGAACGGATGTTGCACGACTCGCTCGGTCCGCAGAACCACAAGGCCGAAGGAGACAGGGATGAACAAAGCACAGGTGGAAGACCTCATCTACCAGGCGCTCGAGACCGAGGTCGGGGGGGTCCAGGTCTATCGCAGCGCGGTCGCGTGCGCGCAGAACGAAGACCTCAAGAAGGAGTGGCAGAAGTACGGCACACAGACATCGGAGCACGTGCTGATCCTGATGAATGTGTGCGAGAAGCTCGGAATGGACCCGGAGAAGCAGACAGCCGGCCGCCGGATCGTGCGTGAGAAGGGAAAGAGCCTCGTCGCCGCGATGGAAAAGGCGCTCCGCGACGGGCCGTCTCTGGCGGCGGCTCAGATCGTGGCCGCCGAGTGCGTGGTCGACGCCGAGACGAAGGACCACATGAACTGGCAGCTGATCGGCGAGGTCGCGAAAAAGGCTCCTGCTTCCGCGAAACAGGTTTTGACGGAGGCCTACGAGGCCGTCGAAGACGAGGAAGACGAACACCTGTACCACACGAAGGGTTGGGCCCGTGAGCTGTGGCTCGAGGCGTTGGGTCTTCCGGCGCAGCTTCCCCCGCCGGAGGAAGTCAAGGACGTCAAGAACGCCATGGAGGCGGCGAAGGTCGCGCAGGAGCGCAAGGGTAAGGACACGGGGAAGGACCGAGGGTCCGACTCGAATACCGCTCGGAAACCGGCGCCGAAATCAGAAAGGCGGG
>JBBQDF010000455.1:0-2896 GCA_038319475.1 Thermoanaerobaculia bacterium | reverse complement strand
GAAGATGTCGCTTCTCGAGTCGGCGGGGCGTCCGCGCACCTGTTCGGGGGACATGTAGCCGAGCGTCCCCAGCACGACGCCCGGTTCCGTGCCTGCGGTGGCGGTAGGAAGATTGGTGGCCTGGCCGCCTTCCTCGGTGTGGGTGAGCTTGGCGAGGCCGAAGTCGAGGATCTTGACCCGGCCGTCTTTCGTGACGAACAGGTTCTCCGGTTTCAAATCCCGGTGGACGATCCCCTTCTCGTGGGCGGCGGCCAGGCCGTGGGCGATCTGAAGGGCGTACTCGAGGGCCTTGCGCGGGGAGAGCGCGCCGCCAGCCATCCGGGACCGCAGCGTCTCTCCTTCCAGAAGCTCCGTGACGACGTAGGGAGCTCCGGCCTCGTCTGACCCGATGTCGTAAACGGCCGTGATGTTGGGGTGGTTCAGGATCCCGGCCGCGCGCGCCTCCTGCTCGAAGCGGCGCAGCCGGTCCGCATCCGCGGAGAAGGACGCCGGCAGCACCTTGATCGCCACCTCTCTGCCCAGGCGCGGGTCCCTCGCGCGATACACCTCTCCCATCCCGCCCGCGCCGATCGGGGCAAGAATCTCGTAGGGACCGAGACGGCTGCCGGGGACGAGTGTCACGAAATCAGCTCCACGATCGTCATCGCAGGCCCTCGACGAGGAAAAGATCGGAAGTCGCCGGTCTCGAATAAGAATACGCATAGGCGCGGCCGTCGGGGGTCATCGCGGGAGTGTTGATACTGATGACGTTCAAAGCTTCGGGCGGAGCGAGCTCACGCCAGACCGTGCGCGACCCCGTCTCAACATCGAGCCTCTGAATCCGCAGGGGAAGGGTCCCCGAGTCGGCCGCGAAAAGAGATCGGCCGTCTGACGACCACCGGATGGGATCGAGCTTCTTCGTGTTGGGGATGGGACGCGCGGCCGCTCCCTCCGTCGAGAATAGAAACAGGTCTTCGCTCCAGTCGCGGAATCCGACGACCCACTTCCCGTCCGCGGAGATCGGGTGTCCGCTCCAGCTGAAACCGGGGGGCGAAATGGCCCGCGGCTTCCCGGCAGGGATCTCCTGCACGTACAATTGCCGCGCACCTCCCGGGAGGTTTGCCGCCATCAGCACGCGCCGCCCATCCGGGAACAGCTCCGCTGCTGAAATCTTCTCGAGCCCGCCGCGGTCGATGGCCGCCGGCGTGCCGGTCTTGGTCGGAATCAGCATGAGGGCTCCCGCCGCGTCGGGGCGCCGCACGAGCACGAATTTCCCGTCGGTCGAGATTGTCTCCCCGACGCCGTCTGCGAGCCTGACCGGCGAGGAGCCGTCCGGCTTCCGGATGTACACGGCGGACTGCCCTCCCGTGGCGTCGCCGGTTTCATTGAACAGAAAGAGGGCGCCGTCCGGTGTGACGTCCTTGACGCGCGATCCGTCGAACCAACCGAGTTCCCGTTCCGCAGAAAAGCCGGGCGCCAGGCACAGGATCCCGTAGCCTCCGGCGTATCGCTCGAGAAGCAGGCGGCCGTCTTTCGAGATGTCGTGGAGGATCAGACCGATCGGTGATCGCAGGATCATGCGAGACCGGCCGGAAAGATCGATCGCGGCGAGGCGGCCCTCTCCGTGAGGGCCTCGTTCGTCGTACCAGATTTCCCGGCCGTTCGGCGACCACGCCAGCCGCCCCAGCCGCATGGACGACGGACGCAGGATCGTCGAGTGCCCGACGAGATCGACGACCCCGATTACTCCCTCGTCTCCACGCGACTCGAGAAAGGCGATGCGGTCGCCCGACGGCGACACGCGAAGGTAGAAAATTGCCGACGTGCGCGACTCGTAGAGTTTCTTCCCGATCGGGTATTCGATGCGTTCGCGTCCTTCGACCGAGCGCACGATGGCGAGGGCTCCTCCCGTCCCCCAGTCCGCGCGGTTGACGAACTCGAGGACTTCCCGAGGCGCGCCTCCGCCGAGGGGAGCGCGGGCGAGAGTGCCCGTCCCTTGCGGCCCTTTCAGATTCATGTCGCGGATGGAGAGGGCCAGCTCCGACGTCGGTGAGACGCCGAAGAGCTCGGCGTTGCGGAAACCAAGCGCCACGGATTCCGGAGAATCGAACCGGGCGGAAAAGACCTCGAGCGGACTGGACCCGAAGGCCGCTGAGTAGACGGCGCTCTGGCCATCCGGAGCGAAGCGGGCGCTCCCGATGTTGCCTCGGCGAAACGTGATCCGCCGAAAACTCGGATTGACGGGAGCGCTTCTCCAGAGGAAATGGCCGGCCAGCAGCGCCAAAGCGAGCGCGACGGCAAAGGCGAAGGCTCTGCCGATCCACGCCGCAGGGCGGCGGATCGCGGCGGAAGCACCCGCCCGGACGCCCGAGCTGTCGGACAGAGATTCGAGGTCGAAGGCGAGGTCGTGGGCGGAGTGGAATCTCTGTTCGGGGTTTTTCTCGAGGCAGTGGCGCACGTCGCGCTCGAGTCGCGGAGAATTGGTCTGGTTGGTGACGGAAAGGTCCGGCGGTTCTTCCCGCAGGATCGCGCTCATGGTGTCCGCGGCGGAATCTCCGTGGAAGGCGCGCTTGCCCGAGAGCATCTCGTAGAGGATCGCGCCGAAGGAGAAGATGTCGCTTCTGGCGTCGGCGGGACGTCCCCGCACCTGTTCGGGCGACATGTAGCCGAGTGTCCCGAGGACGACGCCGGGCTCGGTGCCGGCGGTCGCGGTCGGGAGATTGGTGGCCTGGCCGCCTTCCTCGGTGTGAGTCAGCTTGGCCAGACCGAAGTCGAGGATCTTGACGCGTCCGTCCCTTGTGACGAACAGGTTCTCGGGCTTCAGGTCGCGATGGACGATGCCCTTGTCGTGCGCGGCGGAGAGGCCATGCGCGACCTGGACGGCGTAGTCGATCGCTCTGCGCGGCGCGAATCGTCC
>JBBQDF010000454.1:0-2901 GCA_038319475.1 Thermoanaerobaculia bacterium | reverse complement strand
ACCGGGAGAGTCGAACTATCGTGTGCTCTGCGCGCGGGATGGGGAAGGCATTGGGAACCTTGCGACATCATCGGCCAACTCGACGGGCTGGCACCTCCACTCGCCTTTGGCAAGGTCTTTGCGTCGGGGCTTCCCGCTCTGCCCGATCGTGCCCCGGAGCGAAATGCGATACGCTTATCGACTTCCCAATGAATTCGCGTTTCAGTTCGTTTTGTCGCCTCCGACCTGAGATGACGATTCGTTTCAATTCCGGTCGCTGCCCGCCTACGGGTTGGCAGCGATGACCTTGAGAGTGCGGCAGTTCGGGACCACGTCAGGCAACGCCCCGTCGATTCGTCCGTATATGCGCTTCCTCTTCTTAGTCGCATCATGGATCCTCGTCGTCCCCGATCCCAACTCGCGCGCCCAGGCGTTCCCGGCGCCCTGCACGTACTACGCGTCCCCAGCCGGCGAGGGCAACGGGCGTTCGGTCGAAAAGCCGTTTCGCGTTGCGAGGTTCTGGCGCCTGACCAAACCTGGCGACACGCTGTGCCTCGGGGATGGTGTCTACCGCGGCGACTCAATGATCTCGCCGCCCCGCGGATTGAACGGGCGGTCCGGTTACCCGATCACTGTCCGCGCACTTCATGACGGAAGAGTTCTCGTCGACGGTGAAGGTTCGCGCCAGCCGGTAGCTCTCTCTTACAACGACTGGTTCGTAGTTGAAGGAATCAACGCGTGTTGTTCCAGCGAGAGCGTCGTCGAGATCCTCCGCTCGAATCACTCCGTGATCAGACGTGTGGCCGCGTGGGATGCGGCCGATGGCAACCACATGGTGTTCGGGGTTCATTACGGAGACCACAATCTCCTGGAGGACGTTGCCGGCTGGGGGATTGCGCGGAAGGTTTTTTCCTCGTCTCAGAAAGGCAATTTTACCACCATCCGCCGCGCCTGGGGCCGATGGGAAGGCTCGCACGTGACCGGGCCGAAGTCGGTCTATTCCCTCGCTTACAACAACTACAACATGCTCATCGAGAATGCCATCGGCACATGGAGCGGGGAGAAGATGAAAGAGAGCTACGTCCTGCTCGACTACTACGGAAAGCCCTGGGTGGGCCGTGGCAAGGGGACCTATCGGAACCACGACGTCAACCAGCCGTACGCGGTCTTCGGAATGGACGGGTTGAAGGACGACAAGAAAGCGAAGGCTCGCCTTCTCGGGAGCATTGCCTACATTACAGCCGACGATTCATTCAAGGCTCAGCGCCTCGTCTTCGTCCAGAACATGGACGCCATCGAGATCGCCGACACGCTTGCGTACGTTGAGCCGGGCTCCTATCCCCGGGTACGGACCTTCGACCTCTACGGGCTACCGAGCCTCATGAGGAGCCTCGGGCTCGATGGGCTGACAGGCTCCCAGGAGTCCGTCGGGCTCTACGGATCGACAAGCTCCACCGAAGGCAGTGCTGCGGTGAGTCTCTTAGCTCACAACATCACGAGCATTGGCGGAGCTGGGGCCTTCATCGGCAAAGAGTGGCAAACTCGTAACGTCTTGCAAGACTCCTCGCCGGTCATCCACGGGTCATCGGAAAGCGCCTTAAACACGCCTCGCGGCGCCGATCTCTGCCATCGATACGTCGATGGCACCCCGACGCGCGAGCCACTCTGGCCGTGGCCCATGAACCAACGAATCCTCGACGCCACGATTCAGTCGGGCCGCCGGCCTGTGGACGTAACTGCGACGATCGAGAAGCTGTTCGGCAGGATCCCGCAGGCGTGCCGCGAAGTCCCGCTCGGGCAGATCTCCGCACCTGCTCTGGCTCCAGGCCAAGCCTTACGGCGTCGCTGAGGTCTCTCCTCCGCCTTCCAGGTACTCCGCAAATGCCGCCGTGATTGTTTTTCGATCGAACCGCTCGAGACCAGCTTGTCGACCGGCGTTACCAAGCTCCTGGCGTTTCGCGGGATCATTTGCGAGCGCTTTCAGAGCGTTCGCCAGGGCGGGGATGTTTCCATAGGACACGACGATTCCGGCCTTGGCTTCGTTCACGATGTCCGCGGCCTCGCCGTCCGCTATGAGGACGATCGGAAGCCCGGCCCCCATCGCCTCGTAGAGTTTCGAGGGCGCGGCGCCCGGCAGCGCCAACTTCAGCGGAACGAGGGCGATATCAGCCGAGGCGAGTAAGGCCGGCATCTCTGCTCGCGCAGCCGCTTCGAGAAACCGGACATTACGAAGACCGAGCGCATGACTCGCTTGGATCAAGGCCAGTCTCTCTGGGCCGTCGCCCACAAAGACAAAAGAGAGATTCGTCTGGTCTTCGACTTCCTTTGCTACCGCCAGAATCTGCTCAAGGCCTTGCGCCAACCCGTGCAATCCGGCATAAATCGCCACGCAGGATCCATTTTCGTTTGTCGTGCGGACGCCTAGCCTCTCCCTCAGCATTTCGGACCGCTGCCCGGGAGAGAATAGGGATGTATCGACTCCGTTCGACAGATGATAAGTTCGGATTCTCGGAAATCGCCGCGCGATATCTGCCTGCATACCCCGCGTCTGAGTGGAGACCAACCAGGCTTTCCGATAACAGAAAGACTCAAGAGCGAATGCCAGTCGCAACGCCAATCCCTTTCTGACTAGCCCCAGTCGCACAGCCGTCTCGGGCCACAGGTCCGAAACATTGAATATCCAGCGCGCCTGTTTGAATCGGCTGAGGATGAATCCGGAGATGCCCAGGAAGAGCGGGGGGCTTTCCGTCAACAGATAGTCAACGCGGGGAAACTTCAGAAGCCCGACAACAAGTGAAGAGACGACAAACGAAAAATAGTTAAGGAGCCGCGGAACCATTCCCGCCGATTGCGTCGCGTAGATGAAGGTTCGGATAACGGTGACTCCCTCCTGTTTCTCCTGCCGGAAGACGCCGCCGTAGC
>JBBQDF010000453.1:0-2922 GCA_038319475.1 Thermoanaerobaculia bacterium | reverse complement strand
CGTCCCCGCGGTACAGATCGGTCGCGGTGGCGATCGTCCCGTTCCGGATGAGAGTCGTCGTCATCCGACGAGAGACGCCATCGCTTCGTACGTCTCGGGCCGGCGGTCCCGGTAGAACTGCCAGACGCGGCGGACTTCCTCAATCATGTCGAGGTCCATCTCGGCCGTGATGAGCTCGTTTTTGTCTTCGGAGGCGACGGCTAGAAAGTTGCCGCGCGGATCGACGAAGTACGAGGAGCCGTAGAACTTGCCGATGTTCCAGGGCGCCTCCGTGCCGACGCGGTTGCTGCAGGCCATGAAGTAGCCGTTGGCGACGGCGTGAGCCGGCTGTTCGAGCTTCCAGAGGTACTGGGAGAGCCCGGCGACGGTCGCGGACGGGTTGAAGACGATCTCCGCTCCGTTCAAGCCGAGGAGCCGCGCCCCCTCCGGGAAGTGGCGGTCGTAGCAGATGTAAACGCCCACCTTTGCGTAGCGCGTCTGGAAAACCGGGTAGCCGAGGTTGCCAGGCTTGAAGAAGAATTTCTCCCAGAATCCCGACGTGTGGGGGATGTGGTTCTTTCGGTACTTGCCGAGGTAAGCGCCGTCCGCGTCGTACACAGCGGCGGTGTTGTAGTACACGCCGGCCTGCTCGCGCTCGTAGACCGGGATCACCATCGCCATCCGGTACTTCTTCGCGTACTCCGCCAGGCGCTCGGTGGTGGGGCCTGGGACCGGCTCCGCCATGTCGTACCAGCGCGCGTCCTGGGAGGGACAGAAATACGGCCCGTTGAAGACCTCCTGGAGGCCCAGGATCTGAACGCCGCGCTTGCCCGCTTCTTCGATCAGGGGAATGTGGGCCTCGATCGCCGCGTCCGAGATTTCTTTCGTAGGGGCATTCGGATCCGAGATCGGGTTCGCGCACTGGATCAGGCCGCCCAGCAATTTCCGTGGCATGTGTCCTCCGGTCACCGAGCGATCAGAACCAGCGGGAAATCACGACCTTCTTGTCCGTGTAGAAGTCGAAAGCGTCGCGCCCGTGCACCTTGAGATCCCCGAAGAAGCTGTCCTTCGACCCGCCGAAAGGAAAATACGCCATCGGCGCCGCGACGCCGATGTTCACTCCCACCATCGACGCCGACGCGTGGCGCGCGAACTCCCGGGCGGACTTGCCGCTCGACGTGAAGATCGACGTCGCGTTCGCGTTCGGGTGCGCGTGCATCACCGCGATGGCGTCCTCGAGCGTCTTGACGGGATGGATCGACGCCACCGGTCCGAAAATTTCCTCGTGGCCGATCGTCATCTCCGGCGATACGCCGTCGAAAATCGTCGGGCCGAGGAAAAACCCGTTTTCGCGGCCGGGCACCTGCACGTTTCTTCCGTCCAGCAGGAGGTTCGCTCCTTCCGCGACACCTTTCTCGATGTAGCCGACCACCTTTTCGCGATGTCGGCCGCTGATCACCGGGCCCATGTCGACGCCGCTGTCGGTGCCGTCGCCGACCTTCAACGCGCCCGCGGCTTCGGCGAGGCGTTCCCGGGCAGTCGCGTGGGCCTCGCCCACCGGCAGGAGCACGCTCCCGGCGAGGCAGCGCTCCCCGGCGCACCCGTAGAAGGACTCGGTGATGACGGGGATGGCGCGGTCCCAGTTCGCGTCCGGCATCACCACGACGAAATTCTTGGCTCCCCCGAGAGCCTGCACCCGTTTTCCCGAGTGCGTCGCGCGGCGGTAAACGGCGCGCGCGACCGGAGTCGACCCGACGAACGACACGGCCGCAATCCCGGGATGGTCGCAGATGGCCTCGACGACCTCGCGGCCGCCGTTGACCAGGTTCACGACCCCGGGAGGAAGGCCGCACTCCGCGAGAAGCTCGATCATGCGTTTCTGGGAGAGCGGCACCTGCTCGGAGGGCTTGACTACCATCGTGTTCCCGGTCGCGATGGCGAACGGGAGAAACCAGAGCGGAACCATCGCGGGAAAATTGAACGGGGCAATCGCGGCGCAGACGCCGACCGGCTGCCGGTACGCGTGGCAGTCGACGCCCGAAGAAATGTTTTCGAGTGAATAACCCATGGAAAGGGAAGGGGCGCCGCAGGCGACTTCGACGCATTCGATTCCCCGCCGGACGCTTCCGCGCGCCTCGTCGAGGGTTTTTCCGTGCTCGGTCGTGACGGTTCGCGCGAGCTCCTCGAAGTGCTCCTCGAGAAGCACCTTGAACCGGAAGAGAACCTGCGCGCGCGTGACGACGGGAGTGTCCCGCCAGGACGGGAACGCCCGGAGGGCCGCAGCCACCGCCTCGTCCACCTCCGCGCCCGAAGACAGGGGAGCCCGGGCGATGACCTCTCCACGCGCGGGATTCGTGACGTCCTGAAACTCCCGGGCCCGGGACTGGACCCAGCGTCCCCCGATGAAATTGGGGAGGATGGGCACATCCTGCCGGGTGTCGCGGGTGGTCCCCTCCGAGACTGCCGTGCTGGCCATTGCCGAACCTCCTTGGCGGAACGGGAAGGATATCTGAATCAGTCAGCTCTCAGCTGTCAGTTGTCAGTTGTCAGTTGTCCGGTGACCGTCGTCCGGTGGGGCTCCAGCCGCCCCGCTCCGGCCGAGTCCCGATCCCGGGAACCGCCGACGAGCGCCGCCGTCCCGCTGCGCCGCGCCCCCCGCCCCGTCGGGCGTACAATTTCGGGTTTCCAACCGGAGGCGTGATGAGCGTCGATCTGTCGGTCCAGTTCACCGGAATCCGGTTCGAGAACCCGTTTCTTCTGTCCTCCGCTCCGCCGACGGAATCCGAGGCCAACATCCTTCGAGCGTTCGAGGCGGGATGGGGAGGGGTCGTCACGAAGACGATCGGCCTTCACCCGGTCGTCAACGTCCGGGGACCGAAGACGAAGTTCCTGCGATCCGAGATCGAGTCCACGGGCATCTCCATGCAGAAGAGGCCCGGGACC
>JBBQDF010000452.1:0-2927 GCA_038319475.1 Thermoanaerobaculia bacterium | reverse complement strand
GGGCGAGCTTATTCACCACTGCGGTGGGGACGCCTTGTTCCCTTTTGGGGTAAAGCGGTGGGTTTGTGAGAACTATCCCGACTCGAATTCGGTGAACTCGAGGCGGAGGCGGGCGGCGAAGTCGAGCATGGTGCGGCGGCGGGGTTCGGCGATGTGGCGGGCCTGCGGCGTGCGGAGTTCGACAGCGGCGGATTCCTCGATTTCTGCCGCCATTTCGATGAAATCCAGTCTCTCGCGATATCCGTCCACCAGGCTTCTCGCCACGCCGTAGGCTCCGAGGCGGTCGAGACGGACCGCGTCGTGCACGATCTCTTCTTCCGGGGTGCGCGGCGCGCTGTCGAACCGCGCGAGAGAGCGGAAGAGGGAGGACACCTTGGAGCGCGCGACCCCTTCGCCGGCCAGGAACAGCTCCGTGCGGCTTCGGTGCCCCATTTGCGAAACCCATTTCTCCTGACCGGAAAAAACCGCCAGGAGAAAGAGGAGCTCGACGTCGACGTCGGACCGGTCGCCCGCGACCCGCATCGCCGCGGAAACGGCGCGCCGGACGTCCCCGTAGTTCGTGACCCCGTCGAGCCCGATGGCGAGCGGCCTGACGTAGTCCTCGACGCGCCGGCGCGCAGGCTGGTCCACGGCGGCGATGGTACGTCACGAGTGCAGGGATGAGTTGAAAGTTGAAAGTTGAGTTCAGAGCGCTGAGTGAGAGTCCCGCGGCTCCTGAGCCTTCCCGGTCCGTATCCCGCCTTCCGCGCGCCGAGCTACATCACCCTCCCGCCGTCCACCCGCAGGATCTGTCCCGTCACAAACGCGGGGCCCGAGCAGAGAAAGAGGACCGCCTCCGCGACGTCTTCCGGTTCTCCGTTGCGGCGCAGCGGTACCGATTTCGCGAGGCTCGTGATCTCTTCGCCGGACGTCCCTTCCGGAGGGAGGACGACCCCGGGGGCGACGCCATTGACCGAGACGTCGGGCGCGAGCTCGACTGCCAGCGCGCGGACGAGCCCCTCGACGGCTGCCTTCGACACGGAATGCGCCAGGAAATTGCGGACCGGACGGGCTGCGAGAAAGTCCGAGATCAGGACGATCCGGCCCTGCCGGCGGCGCAGAAACGGCGCCGCCGCGCGCGACAGGAGAAACCCGGAGCGCGCATTGACGTCGAGGGCCGAGTCCCAGAGGTCCGGTGTCGTTTCCTCGAGTGACGCGCGGTGAAAATTGGAAGCCGAGTGCACCAGCAGGTCGAGCGCGCCCAGATTTTGCTCCGTTTCCGCGACGAGGCGCGCGCACGCGTCCGGCTGCGCGAGATCGGCGGAAATCGCGACCGCGCGCCGCCCCAGCAACCGCGCCGCCCCGCAGACCTCCTCCGCGCCGAAGGCCGAGGAGCGATAGTGCACGGCGACGTCCGCTCCCTGGCGCGCGAGAGCCAGTGCGATCGCGCGGCCCACCCGGATGCCCGCTCCCGTGACGAGCGCGACGCGTCCGGCAAGGGGCAGGTCGCGCATGTCCGATCGTAACCTTTCGCCGGAAAAGGCCGTATTCTCGGCAGGTCATCGAAAGGACCGCCATGAAGCGATTCGTCGCTTTTCTCGCCGTCTGCCTCGCCCTGCCTGCGGCCCCGGCGCGGGGGGGATCGGTCTCGGGTCGCCTGCTCGATGCGGCGGGGAAGCCCGTCGCCGGCGCGCGCCTGCAGTGGGTCTCCTATCGCACCGAGGATGAATTGGTTCTCGACATGTCCGCCGGCGCCGAACCGCGGGTCCTCGGCGAATCGACGACGGCCGCCGACGGCTCGTTCCGCGTCGCGCTCGACAAACCCGGGGTCCCCGTCGGGCTGAAGATCTTTCCGCCGGGATCCCCGCCGTTCCGGTTTCGCGGTCCGTTCGATTCCACGGAAGACATCTCGCTCGAAGATTTGCATGCGTCGGCCGGCGTGCGGCTCATCGGCCGCGTCGTCGACGATGAGGGCAAGCCGGTGGCCGGCGCGCGAGTTCGGGCAGCGGGCATGGAAATCTTTTCGGATCAGGACTCCGTGAACCTCTCGGAGGCGAAGACGGGTGCGGACGGAACCTTCTCCATGGACGACGCTCCGGGCGGAACCCGGACGATCGCGGCTCGCGCCCCCGGGTTCGTGCAGGCCTCGCTCTTTCAGATCGATCCGAAGGCGGACGTGAAGCTCACATTGAAGCGCGGAGGCGTCATCCGCGGCGTCGTCGTCGACGTGAACGGAAAGCCGGCGGCCGGCGCGATCGTGATCTCCGACGACCAGGGCGCCGAGTCCTCCGCGGACGGGGCCTTCCGCTTGACGGGCGTCGAGCCGGGCGTGCGGAGCGTGCAGGCGGTATGGAAAGAGGACTTCGCCGTTGCCCGGGACAATCTTCGGGTGCGGCGGGGGCAGGACGTGGAGGCCCCGCTGAAGCTCGCGCGCGCGGCGTCCATCGCCGGAACGGTGATCGACGAATCCAGCCGCAAGCCGGTCAGCGGCGCGCGGCTCGCCGCGTCGGCGGGCGGCATGGCGTTTGGCCGCCGCCGGACGGAGCGGGCGGTTCGCGCCGACGCAAAGGGTAAATTTCGATTGAACGGCCTTGCGGCCCGTCCCTACGCGGTCACGGCGGTGCGGGAGGGCTATCTCTCCTCGACGATCAACGGGATCTCCGCGAGCACGGCGGCGCCGGGAACGGTGAACCTGGCGCTCGCGAGAGCGGCGAGCGTCAGCGGGAGAGTCTTCGACGAAAAGGGCGGGCCGGTTGCAGGCGCCGCGGTTCGCTTCGCGTCGGAGGGCGGGATGCGCAGCTTCGCCCGGCGAGGGCCTGCGGCGTTCGTCGGCGGCCAGGGCGCCCTGACCTCGGCGGACGGATCGTTCCGGCTTCGCAACCTCGCCGCGGGCCGAAACCTGATCCTGGAAGCGGGAAAGGCCGGCTACAGCTACGCCCGCCGCCCCG
>JBBQDF010000451.1:0-2927 GCA_038319475.1 Thermoanaerobaculia bacterium | reverse complement strand
GATGGAGCGAGCCGTCGCCCGCCTGGGTCTCCTGACGGGACGCGTGCGGGGGCGCGAGCGGCGGGAGCTTCTCGCCGCGCTCGAGCGGGGAGACGTGGATGTCTTAATCGGGACGCACGCTCTGGTCGAGGCACCCGTGCGGTTCCGGAGGCTCGGCCTCGTCGTCGTCGACGAGCAGCACCGGTTCGGCGTGGCCCACCGGACGCGCCTCTTCCGGAAGGGCGACAGCCCGCATGTCCTCGTGATGACCGCGACGCCGATTCCGCGCTCCCTCGCCTGGGCGATTTATGGCGAGCTCGACCTGTCGGTGCTCGACGAGAAGCCGCCCGGGCGATCTCCCGTCGCGACACGGGTCCGCGAGGCCGCGGCGCGCGATCGCATCTACCAGTTCGCCGCGGAACGAGTTCGAGCGGGGGAGCGCGTCTACGTGGTGGTCCCCGCGATCGAAGAGGGAGAGCGCGAGATCGCCGCCACTTCCGAGACCGCGGAAAGGATCGCGCGCGCGGCCGCGGGAACTCCGATCGGGATCCTCCACGGCCGGCTCAAGCCTGACGAGCGCTCGAAGGTCCTGGCCGATTTTTCGAGCGGTCGAATCGGCATCCTCGTTTCCACGACCGTCGTCGAGGTCGGCGTCGATGTTCCCGAAGCGACGTTCATGGTCGTGGAAAACGCGGAAGCCTTCGGGCTCGCGCAGCTGCACCAGCTCCGCGGCCGCGTGGGCCGGAGCTCCCGCCCGTCCTGGTGCGCGCTCGTCGTCGGAGAGCGGGCTTCTCCGGAGGCGCGCGCGCGTCTCGCGATTCTGGAGGAGACTTCCGACGGGTTCGAGATCGCGGAACGCGACCTCGCCGCCCGCGGCCCCGGAGATCTCCTGGGGGCTCGTCAGTCCGGGCTCCCGGCGCTGAAGGTCGCGGACCCGATCGCGGACCTGCCCCGCCTCGCGCAGGCGCGGGAGGAGGCCCGGCGCAGGTTCACAGCCGGGGAGGGCATCGTGAGCGCACTCTTTCCGGCGGCGGCCCCTCGCCGGGAAGACCCGCCCCCTGGCCTGCCGGTCGCCGCGGGCGGCAAGCCGGAGAAGGCGGCGCGCGTGGTAAAACGGCCGCGCACCAGGACCCCTGCAAGGAGGAGCTCTTGAAAGTTCTCGTCACCGGCGGGACGGGATTCGTGGGAACGCACCTCGTCAACGCGCTCGCGCGCCGCGGCCATTCGGTGGCCGTGCTCGCGCGCGACGCGGGTGCCACCAGAAACCGGTACAACCGGGTGGTCGAGACGGTTCCGGGCAACGTGCTCGACCCGCGGTCGCTGTCGCACGCGCTCGGCGGCCGCGACGCGGTGATCCATCTCGTCGGAATCATCCATGAGTCCGGCGGACAGACGTTCGACCGCATGCACCGCGAAGCCGTCGAAAACGTCACCGGGGCCATGCGGGGCGCGGGCGTGCGCAGACTCGTGCACATGAGCGCGATGGGCGCCGCCGAGGACGCGCCCTCCGAGTACGGGAGGTCCAAGGCCGCGGGCGAACGGGTCGTACGCGCGTCGCAACTGGACGCGACGATCTTTCGTCCGTCGATCGTCTTCGGTCCGGGGGATGGATTCGTCTCGCTGCTCGCCCCGATCGTCCGATTAAATCCGCTTTTCATTCCGGTGATCGGGAACGGGCAGACGCGCTTCATGCCGGTCTCGGTCTACGACGTCGCCCGGGTCTTTGCCGACGCCCTCGACAGGCCCGAAACCATGGGACGCACCTTCGAGGTCGGCGGACCCCAGACGCTGACGCTCAACGAGATCTATCGGGAGATCGCGACGGCCGTCGGCAAGCGCCGGAAGCGGATGGTCCACCTCCCCGTCTGGTGGGGTCGTTTCCTGGCGGCCCGATTCGAGGCGGCGGCGCGCCGCGGATGGCTCGATTCCCCTCCGCTGACGCGGGACCAGCTGCTCAGTCTGACGCGCGACAACACCGCCGACATCTCCGAAACGCTGGCGACGTTTGGCGGTCCGTGGCGGGAGTTAAAGCCCGGACTCCGTGAGTACGTCTACGGATCGATGAAGCACGACCCGCGCGCCGGGTTCGGTGAGGAAGTGGCTCTCGAGCCGGTGAAGGTGATGAGGTTCAGATGAGTTGAGAGTTGAGAGTCAAGAAAGTCGCCGGCGCTGACCCGATTTCCAGTGCTCCACTCTGCCGACCCGCGGACGACGCTCTACGCTTAACCCTCAACTCTCAACCCTCAACCGTCTCTCAACGGCCAACTGTCCAATTACTTCGGTTCGTCCTGCTCCTTCGAGAGCTTGTATCCCGATTTCATCGCGTCGTTTTCCGTCATGTACCTGCCGCGCTTGGTGCGCCCGTACCAGCGGTCGCCGTTTCTGTGAAACACCTTTGTCTCGAGGTTGACCCAGACCATTCCAGGGGACGGGGGCGCCTGGTACGGCACCGTCGGTGCCCCGGATCCGGTGCGGTCTGCAGAGGTTCGCGAAGCCGACGAGCCTGCGGCGCTCCCCGCTCCGGAACGGGAAGAGCCGGTCGACGGGGAATAGGAATCCCGGGACGCGGAGGTACCTCCCCGCACCGTCACCTGCGAGGAAATTTTCGAGATTGTGGCCGCCGGCACCCCGGCGCGGCCGAGGTCGGCGACGGAGGAATACGGCCGGCCCGCGATGATCTTCTTCGAGGTGGCGGGCCCGACGCCGTCGAGCGCCTCGAGGTCCTTCTGGCTCGCGCTGTTCAAATCGATCGGCCCGGCCGACGCGGTCCCCCCGGAGGAACCCGCGCTGCGGGGGAAATTTCCGCCGCGCGAGGAAGAGACATCCGAGGACCGGGCCCCCGACACCGTGACCTGCGGAGAGATCTTGCGGATCGTCGCTTCGGAGACCCCGGCCTTCGCCAAATCGGCGACGGAGGTGTACGGCCGGCCGGCGATGATCTTCTTCGC
>JBBQDF010000450.1:0-2942 GCA_038319475.1 Thermoanaerobaculia bacterium | reverse complement strand
CGGCCCGCTCTTCCGCCCCTTCCTGTTCCGGCTCGGCCCGGAAGACCACATCCTTCTTCTCGTCATCCATCACATCGTGTGCGACGGCTGGTCGATGGGGGTTCTCCTCCGGGAGCTCGGAGCGGCCTATGGGGCGGCCGTGTGCGGAGAGGCCGCGGCCCTCCCGCCCGTGGCTCTCCAGTACGCCGATTACGCGGCGTGGGAGCGCGACTGGGTGCAGGGAGAGGTGCTCGAAAAGCAGCTCTCCTACTGGACGGGGCAGCTGCGGGGAGCCCCCTCCGTGCTCGACCTCCGCGGCGACCGTCCCCGTCCCGAGACGCGCCGCGGAACCGGAGGGCGCCGGACCTTCGACCTGCCGAAGGAGCTGGCGGAGAAAATCTCCCGGCTGGCGCGCGCCGAAGGCTCGACGCTTTACATGACGCTCCTCGCCGCGCTCGGCGTGCTGTTGTCGCAGCAGACGGGGCAGAACGACATTCTCATCGGCTCGCCGGTCGCCGGCCGCAATCGCGTGGAGACCGAGGGCGTGATCGGCCTCTTCATCAATACGATCGTCCTGCGCCTGAAAATCGACGGCAACCCGTCGTTCCGCGAGCTCATGCAACGCGTCCGCGAGACCGCCCTGGGCGCCTACACCCACCAGGAAGTTCCGTTTGAAAGACTCGTGGACGCCCTGAAGGTGCAGCGGAGCCTGAGCCACAATCCTCTTTTCCAGGTCTGGTTCGTGCTGCAGAACTCGGGGGGATTTCCTCCCCTTTTCCAGGGCCTGGCGGTCGAGGACGTGGCCCTTCAGGCCGCAGCGATCCGGCACGATCTGCAGCTTTCAATCGAAGAGACGCCGTCCGCTCTAAACGTCCAGTGGGATTATGCGACCGACATCTTCGAAGTGCCCACTGTGGATTTGCTCGCCGACCGCCTGGCGGCTCTGCTGTTGCGCGTCGCCGAGCATCCGGAACTGCCGGTCGCCACGCTGCTCGGATTGGTGGACCGAGATGTCTGCGAGCGGGAGCAGGAGAAGCGAAGGAAGCTGGAGACGGAGTCAGTCAGCAAATTGAAAGAGAGCCGGCGAAAGGCCGTGCGCCTGTGAGAATCCCGCGCGTACCTCGGACCTCCGAAAGGCGCCGTTCTTTTCCCGGGGCAGTGGCCGGGCGCGGAGAGGGCGCAGAGGCCTCGCGCGAGCGTCGAAGCGCGGATCGAGGCGACCGCCGTGTGGCGCCCGATGCGCAAGGCTGGGACGAGATGAGTGATGCCTCGGGCGACTTTCTCTCCCATGTTGCGGAGACGCGCGCGGTCGAATGGAACGCCACAGCCTCTCCGTACCCCCGGAACAGCAGCATTCCGCGGCTGTTCGAGGAACAGGCGAGGCAGACGCCGGTGGCGCGGGCGCTCATTGGAGCCGAGGGGGAGCTCAGTTACCAGGAGCTCAACCTGTTCGCGAACGGGATCGCGGGAGAGCTTCGGCGGCTGGGGGTGCAGCCTGGTGACACCGTCGCGCTTTGCGCCGACAGGTCCTTCGGCTTGATTGCGGCGATTCTTGCCATCGTAAAGTGCGGCGGCGCGTACGTCCCCCTCCACCCGGGATACCCTCACGAACGCCTGGCGGGGATCCTCAAGGACTGTGCCCCGGCGGTGTTGATGGCGGAGGGCAGGTTCCGCGCCGTCTTTCCTGCCGAGACTTTTTTGAGCCTCGAAGACGTGCAGTCCCGCGTTTTTGCGGACGTCGAAAACCCCGAGAGCTCCGCCGGACCGGAGGATCTGGCGTATGTGATGTACACCTCCGGTTCGACGGGAGAGCCCAAAGGCGTCGCGATCATGCATCGCGGCGTCCTCCGGCTGGTGCGCGGGGCCAGTTACGCACACTTTGGCTCGGACGAGATCTTCCTGCAACTGGCGCCTCTTTCCTTTGACGCCTCGACTTTCGAAATTTGGGGAAGCCTGTTAAACGGCGGCACTCTGGTGATTCCGCCACCGGCTCCCTTTTCTCTCGAAGCCGTCGCGGATCTGGTGGAGCGGTACGCCGTCACGACGCTCTGGCTCACCGCGGGCCTTTTCCACCGAATGGTGGAGGGCCCTCTCCCGCGCCTCAAAATGCTCCGGCAGGTTCTCGCGGGTGGGGACGTCCTTTCGCCCCCACACGTGCGGCGCGCCGTCGAGGCGCTGCCGGATTGCCAGTTCATCAACGGGTACGGGCCTACGGAGAGCACCACGTTCACCTGCTGTTATGCCGTGCCGCAAAGCGAACCCCCCGCCGGAAACATTCCGATCGGCCGCCCGATCGCCAATACGCGGGTCTACGTCGTCGATGAACTGGGGAACCTTTGTGCCCCCGGTTTGGTGGGCGAGTTACACATCGCCGGCGACGGCCTCGCCCGAGGCTACTGGAACCGGCCGGAGTTGACGGCGGAGAAGTTCATCGCTAGTCCCTTTCCGGACATCGAGCCGGGCCGGGTGTACAGAAGCGGCGACCTGGGCCGCCACCTTCCCGACGGGAATCTGGAGTTTCTGGGCAGGCGCGACCGGCAGGTCAAGATCCGCGGATATCGGATCGAGCTCGAGGAGATCGAGTCCGCGCTCGCCAGGCATCCTTCGGTGGCGCACGCGGCCGTCGCCGTCCGGGAGGAGGTCTCCGGAGACAAGCGCCTCGTCGCGTACGTCGTTCCGCAGCAGTCGGAATCGGAGCTGTCGGACATCGAGCACACCACGGCGTCGGAACACGTCGGACAGTGGCGCATGGTGTACGACGCGTTGTACGCACGGGCCGCGGCGCAAGAGGCGCCCGACCTCGACTTTGTCGGGTGGACCAGCAGCTATTCCGACGAGCCGATCCCGACCGCCGAGATGCGCGAGTGGGTGGACGCGACCGTCGGCAGGATCCGGTCGCTCGCGCCTGGCCGCGTCCTGGAAATCGGGTGCGGGACCGGTCTCCTCCTGCTGCGGATCGCGCC
>JBBQDF010000449.1:0-3014 GCA_038319475.1 Thermoanaerobaculia bacterium | reverse complement strand
CGATCTGGTGGCCGCTTTCCTGGCGTGAGCCCGTCGAGCCCGAGGTCAGCAAAGGGCCGGCGAGACGGAAGAAAAGGTCGAGAGGATGATGGGGCGGTCCCGACTTACGTCCGCTTGTGGCGGTCGCGGCGCAGATAGCGGTAGTCGGGGACCCGGTACTCTTTCAGCTTCGCGATCAGCGAGCCGCGGGAGATGTTGAGGACCTCGGCGCCCCGGCTCTGATTGCCCTGCACCCGCCGCATGGCGCGGTCGATCACTTCCCGCTCGACTGTTTCGACGATCTTCTTCAAGTCGTCGGTCTGGCGAAGGATGACGTCGATCTCCCCCTGGTCCTCCGGCTCGACGACCACGGGCGCCGGCGCGGCGACCGGTCCCCGCTCGGACCGGCGGATCGCGATTCCCGCCAGCTGCGCCGCCTCCTCCAGGAAGAGGATGGTTCTCGCGGGAAGGCGGGGGCTCTCGCGGACCAGGATCGCGAAGGCGTCGTCGGAGGGCGCATTTTCGACGACGAGGGTGAGCACGCCCGCCACGCTCTCGGATCGCACCACGCGGTCTCCTCCACGAACTTCTTCGAGCAGGCTCGGGGGGAGCGCCGGTTGATCGACGAATGTCGAGGCCAGGAATCGGAACCCGCTCGCCGGTGACACGTGGCCGACTGCCCACTCGCGCGGTGCGAACTCCTGGTCGAGAAAGTCCGTCAGCGCGATCGCGATCTCTTCCGGCGTGTCGTGCTGCCGGCAGAGCCGGTAAACAGACAGGCGCAGCGCGCGATATTCGATCTCGGTCGAGGGCGCCGTCGAAGCCTCGGATGGGGCAAACGTGTCGCTAATCGGGATCTCACGCGCCGGGGCGGGCCGCGCCGCGCTGCTGCCGACCTGAACAACCGTGATCGTGGCTTCTCCGATCGTGATGCGATCCCCCGCGGCGATCGGGCCGCCGGAGAATTCGCGGCCGTTGACGGTGATCGCGTCGACTCCCTTGTAGAGGTCGAGCTGGTAGCGGCCATCTTTTTCGACGAACCGGACGTGGCGTCCCGCAACGCCGCGAGCTCGGATGACCACTTCGTTGCCGGACGAGGCTCCGACTGTGATCGCGGCTCCCAGCACGCGATGCAATTCTGCCCCTCCCGCGCGTTTGCGGACCTCCAAGTTCAGCATCGTTTGTGTTCTTGTCCGTCATTAAACGTATATCAAACCCGATCGGATCTGCACAAAAATATGCTCGCTACCGTACAACTGGTCGTTCGAGCATCAAACGGGCGAATCGCTCCGGGGCACACCGGATCTGGTGGCTCCCGAAGCTGAAGCCACAATAACTTGTGGCACCGCTCGGCGGCATTTGCTAGATTCATGAACACGATGTTCAAACTCGAACGGGTGCAGATCTCAGGCTTCAAGTCCTTTTACGAGAGCGTCGATCTCGCCTTCCCGGGCAGCGTCACGGCGGTCGTCGGCCCCAACGGCTGCGGCAAATCGAACATCAGCGACGCAGTTTCCTGGGCGCTCGGTGAACAGAGCGCCAGGACGCTCCGCGGCGAGCGAATGGATGACGTCATCTTCAACGGGTCCGCCAAACGGCGGCCGCTCGGGATGTGCGAAGTCATCCTGACGCTTTCGACGCGCCACCGGGTCAGCGCCCGCCAGGACGGCACGGGGGACGCCGCCGCCGACGACGACGCCGCCGCCGCCGCAGCCGAAAACGGCGGAGAGAACGGGCGCGGGAGCGGCAACGGCAACGGCAACGGCAACGGAAACGGAAACGGAAACGGCGAGGCCGGAGGCGACCTCCTGCGAATCGGTCGGAGGGTTTACCGCGAGGGGACCGGGGAATACTTCTTGAACGACAAGCAGGTCCGCCTGAAAGACGTTCAGGACAAACTGCTCGGCACCGGGCTCGGCGTGCGCGCGTACTCCGTCATCGAGCAGGGCCGAATCGATCAGGTGCTTTCGACAAAGCCACAGGACCGCCGACGGTTGATCGAAGAGGCCTCGGGCATCAGCCGCTACCGGCTGAAGAAGAGGCTGGCCGAAGGCAAGCTCGAGGAGACCCGCGGAAACCTCCTACGGATTTCCGACATCGTCTCGGAGATCGAGAAGAACGTCGCGTCTCTGAAACGGCAGGCATCGCGCGCCGCGAAGTACCGCGAGCAGTCCGACGTGCTCCGCGGCAGGAAGGCCGCGCTCGCGAGGACCCGCCACGACGTTCTCCAGGCGGCGGTCTCGGACGCGGAGCGCACGCGGGAGGCCCGGCGGGACGTCGAAGCGGCCGCGGCGGCGGCGCTCGGGCGGGCGGAGTCGGATCTCGCGTCGGCGCGGCTTGCGGCGGCGGACCTGCAGCTTGAGCGCGACCGCCTGCGGGACGCGGCCGCCGCTCTCGAAAACGCGATCCAACGCGATGACGCGCTGCTCGAGGGCAACCGGCGGGCGGCAGCGGACCTCGCCGAACGGCGGGCCTCGCTCGAGCGCGAGGCGGGCGATCTCTTCGCGGAGCAGAAGAGATCCGCCGCCGAGCTGTCCGAGCTTCAGGCGCGGCTCGAGCGGGCCGTCGCCGAGGCGCGCGCCCGATCGCTCGCGCGGGAAGACGCCGACAGCAAGGCCGCGGCCGCGGCCGCGGCTTTCGCGGAGCTCGACCGCGAGCTCGACCGGGCGCGCGAAGAGGCGCTGGTCGCCGCCGGCGACCGGATCGCCGCGCGCAACGCGCGCCATGAGGTGGACCTCGACGCCTCGCGCGCGGCCGCGTCGCTCGCGAAGCTCGGGGAGGCGCACGCGCGCGCGATGTCGGAGCTCGCACTGCGGGAGCGCGAGGTGGAGGCGGCGCTCGACGAGGAGCGCCGCTTGACGCGCGAAGCCGCCGAGGCCCGCGCGGAGATCGAAGCGTGGGAGGCGGAGCTCTCGCGATTGTCCGGAGCGCTCGCGGAGACGGAAGTGGCCCGGGAGACGGCGCGCGAAGGCCTGTCCGTCTCGGAGCACCGGCTGGGCGCCTTGAACGAAATCTGGAAGAGCCGGCAGGGCAAC
>JBBQDF010000448.1:0-3021 GCA_038319475.1 Thermoanaerobaculia bacterium | reverse complement strand
GTTTCTTCTCGTCGCCATTTTCCTGGGCGGGGCCTGGCTCGCCTTTGAGAGCTCGATTGTCGGACGTTCGGTCATGGTCCCGGAGCTCGTCGGAAAGTCCCTTCCCGAGGCCATCCGGATCGCCCATGACGCGGGCCTGCAGGTCGACGAGCAGGCCGGCCGCGCGCGCAACGACGAGAAAATCGCGCGCAACCTCGTGCTGACGCAGCTGCCCGAGAGCGGCTCGCTCGCCAAACCGTCGCAACTCGTCCGGGTGGTGCTGTCGCTCGGGCCGCGCGAGTTGCGGGTCCCGGACCTCTCCGGGCTGCCTCCCCGCGCGGCGGCGCTGCGCCTGGCTCAGGAGACTCTCCAGCTCGGCGCGCTCTCCTGGTACCGGGACCCGAACGCGCGCATCGGGATCGTCGCGCAGGACCCCGAGCCGGAATACCCGGTGGGCAAAAGCGCCCTGATCGCGGTTCTGACGAATCGCGGCCTCCCGGAAACGCGGTACGTGATGCCCGACCTGGTGGGCAAGGACGCCGAGGTCATGAGGTCGCGGCTCGAGGCCTACGGCTTCCGGGTCGGAAGCGCGCGGTTCGAGTCGTACGAAGGCGTGCCCGCCAACACGATCCTGAAACAGTTTCCGACCGCGGGATCTCCCCTCTCCTCAAAAGAGGTCGTTTCCGTGACCGTGTCCCGCGCTTCCGAGGGCGCTTTCGCGCCGGTCCCCCAATGAACGTCCGGATCGCGCCCTCGCTGCTGTCGGCGGACTTCGCGCGCCTGGCGGACGCGCTCGCGATCGCCGAAGAAGGGGGAGCCGACCTCGTCCATGTGGATGTCATGGACGGGCACTTCGTGCCAAATCTCACCCTGGGTCCGCCCGTCGTCGCGGCGTTGAAGCGGGCCACCCGGCTGCCTCTCGACGTCCACCTGATGATCGAAGCTCCCGAGGAGACGCTCGAACGCTACCTCGAGGCGGGGGCTGACTGGATTTCGGTCCACGTCGAGGCGACCCGGCACCTCCAGAGGTGCCTCGACGTGATCCGGCGGGGAGGCGCCCGCGCCGGCGCCGTGGTGAACCCGGCGACTCCAGTCTCGGCCCTCTCGGAATCGTGGGCCGACCTCGACTACGCAGTCGTAATGTCCGTCAATCCCGGCCGGGGCGGCCAGTCCTTCCTCCCGCACTCGATCGAAAAGGTGCGGAGCCTCCGCCAGGCGGTCATGGAAGCCGGAGGCCGGGCGTCGATCGAAGTGGACGGGGGAGTGGATGTGGGCAACGCGGCGGCCCTCGCCGGCGCCGGGGCGGAAATTCTGGTAGCCGGCACCTCGGTTTACGGGCAGGAAGACCCGAAAGCCGCCATCGAACAGCTTCGGGCGGCCGCCCGGGGAGGAGTGAGAGTTTGAAACTTCGCCTGAGACTCGCCGCTTCGGTGGCCGCCGTGCTGATCGCGTCGGGCTGCGCTTCGAGCGGATCGAAAAAGCCCGACAAAATCACGACGGAGCTCCTCTCGACGCCCAAGGAAGCGCTCTTCGAAAAGGGCAAGGCGTTGATCGAAAAGAAGAAGTACGACGCCGGCCGGAAGTACCTGAGCTTCGTGTTCGAGACGTATCCGAACGATCCTCTGGGGCGGCAGGCGCTCCTGATGGTGGCGGACTCCTTCTTCCGGCAGGGGGGATCGACCGGCTACACCGAGGCGCGGTTTCGCTATCGGGATTTTTTGAACCGCTACCCTGGCGCGAGCGAGCGCGACTACGCCCGCTACCAGTTCGCGGTCTGCTATGACCGCGAGCACGAAAAGCCGGACCGCGACCAGACGTCCACCCGCGAGGCGATCGACCAGTACCGCGCCCTGCTGAGGGAGTTTCCCAATTCCGGCCACTCCGCGGCGGCGAATGCCCGCATTCATGTCCTGATGGACCTATTGGCCGAGCACGAGTTCGCGGTGGGCTACTTCTACATGCGCAAGGGAGCCCCGGGGGCCGCCCTGGCGCGCTTCACCTGGCTCGAGGCCCGGTTTCCGGAGTACGGCCGCCGGGACAAGCTCTTCTTCTACGAGGGGGAGGTTCTGCGGCGGCTGGGCCGTCAGGATGAGGCGTCGCGGTACTACGCGCGGCTGGTCGAGGAGTTCCCCGAGAGCGAATTCGTCAGGAAAGCGCGGGGAAAAGGGGGAAAACAGCCCCCGGCGGCCACGGCCTCCAGACACCGGGAGGAGGAACGAGTAATTTACGGTACAATCCCTCTTTGACCGTAATTTTTTAGGAGCCGCCATGCGCCTCCCCGCGCGTTCTTCCGTGTTGCTGTCTCTAGCTTTGATTTGCTCGGCGTCTGCGCTCGCCCAGACCACGAAACGGGCACCGCTCGGCGGCGCGAATCTCGGACCGGAGACGCAGAATGCGACGCCGGTCGTCACGAGAGTCGAGCGGCCGCGGCGCGTGGCGGTCACCACCGAGTCTGCCCCGCAGCCGGTGGGGTTCGAGAGCGACGTCTACTGCTTCGGTTACATCGGCCCGCCCAGGGAACACTTTCCACTGCACGTGCACGGCGCTGAAAACCTTTTCGAACAGACAGATTACGTCACCGACGATCTTCTCTACGTCGACGGCGGTTATGACGCGGGCTTGAAAGCCGGCGATCAGTACTGGATCGTGACGCCCGAACAGGACGTGGTCCATCCCGTCACCGAAAGGTCGATGGGGCAGTTCTACCAGTATCGCGGCCGCGCCGTGGTCACGACCGTCGAGGCGCGGACGGCGATCGTCCGCATCACGAGCGCGTGCACCGACATCCCGATGTTTGCGTCTCTCAAGAAGTTCGAGCCGATTCCCATCCCCCTCGCCCGCCGGTCGCCCATGGCGAAGTCCGGTGATCTCCCGTCCGGGAAGGCGAAGGGTCGCATCGTGTTCAGCCGCGACGGTGTGGTCGTTCTCGGCGCGGATCAGATCGTCATCGTCGACCTCGGCGCCGCCGACGGCATACAGCCGGGCGACTTCCTGACCCTGTTCCGGTATTCCTCGGGCCGCGAGTACGGGATCAAGGCGATG
>JBBQDF010000447.1:0-3023 GCA_038319475.1 Thermoanaerobaculia bacterium | reverse complement strand
CGCTGCCGGGGCGCCCGGCGCGGGGCCGGGGGGCGCGGGGGGGGCGCCCCCCCCCCCCCCCCCCCCACGCCCGGGTCGGGCGCGGTGGCGACGTGGGCGACGGTTCAGCTCTCCCGAAGCGGCAGGCGCGCCGGGCTCGGCCGATCGGAGGCCACCGCCAGCTCGAACTTTTCATTCAAAGCAGGCTGGTAGGAAAAGCTGCAGGTGGGATTCGCACACGCCAGCCGCAGCTGAAGAAGGCTGTCGCGGTCGATCGGCGATCCACAGGCAGGGCAGACTCCCGAGAGCAAGAGTCTCAGTCGGATCTGGTCGAGGTGCTCGCGCGTCATGAGACCTCCTCGAAGTCCCGGGGTGAATGAATCGGGGAGAAGCCGCGGGGAAAATTCATGGGACGGAGCCTTCGGCCGGCGGGGGACCGTCCCGCAGGATCGCACTCGGCAAGGCTCGGCTCACTCAAAAGGTGGCGGCTGCTCCGGAGTCCAAGAATTGATTGTGAGTCGTCCCAGAGTACGCGAGGAAGCCCCGTATGTAAACCGCAGGTTCCCTGAAGTCCCGCTGCCGCCGAGGCTTCCTAAAACGCGGTGTTGCCCGGTCGCGTCGGAATCGGAGGCCCGCGGACTCCTCCGGTTCGGCCATTCCGGCGGATCGCGCCCGACCGGGTTGTTGCCATTCCGGTCAAAATTGACGGTCCGCGCGCGGCGTTCGGTCTGCTTTCCCGCGGGCCGGCAGAACCTTTCTCCGCCGCCGTCGTACCTGACAGCGTCGAGGCTAAAAATTTAGCATATGCTAGTTTTTTAGCACTACTGGAGGCGCGATGGCGAAAAGGGCACTCGACCGGTTGAGTCGGCGGGAAAGACAGATCATGGAGCTCATTTACGCGGCCGGCCAGGCGACCGCCAACGAGATTCTGGATCGACTTCCCGATCCCCCTTCGTATTCCTCGGTCCGCGCGCTGCTCCGGATCCTCGAGACGAAGGGTCACCTCCGACACGTCGTCGACGGGACCCGGTACGTTTTTCTCCCCACCGTCGCCCCCGACCGGGCCCGCCGTTCGGCCATGCAGAGCCTGCTCCACACCTTCTTCGAAGGCTCGCCGGAAAAGGCGGTCGCGGCGCTTCTGGACGTTTCGCGATCCGAGCTCTCCGAAGACGAGCTCGACCGCATCTCCGCCCTGATCGACAACGCCCGCGAGGAGGGGCGCTGACATGGTGCACGCCGCGTTGAACGCGATCCGCTTCGGGCTCGATGCTTCGCTGAAGGCGACGATCCTTCTCGCACTCGCACTCTGTCTCTCCGCAGCCTGGCGGCCGCTCTCGGCGGCCTCACGCCACCTGATCGTCCTGCTCGGGCTCGCGGGAGCGCTCGCGCTGCCTCTGGTCGCTCCTCTCGTTCCCTCGATCTCGATCCCGCTCGTGCCGGCTCCGCTGCCGGCCGCGATGGCTCGGGCGCGGGGGATGGCCTCCGAACCCGCGATGTCGCCGGCCGCGTTCGAGGGGGCGGAGAGCGACGAGCCTTTTTCCCCGAGCGGCGCCGCGGATCGCGGGGACGGCTCGACCGTTCCTGACGCCGTGGTCACCGCCAGCGCCCCGGCACGCCCCGGGGCGTGGGCGCCGTGGGCGCTCCTCGTGTGGGGAGCGGGCGTGATCTTCTCGCTGGCCCGGCTCGCCCACGGCTGGTTTCGGATTCGCGCCATCGCGCGAGCCGCGACCCCGGTCGACGACGCGGAGTGGACCGGGTCGGCGCTCGAGCTTTCGCGCCGGATCTCCCTCACGCGGCCGGTTCGGCTGCTGGCGAGCGCGGAAGTCCCGGTGGCGATGACTGCGGGTCTCAGGCGTCCCATCCTGCTTCTCCACGAGAACGCCCGCAAGTGGCCGGCGGACCGGCGGCGCGTCGTCCTCCTGCACGAGCTCGCGCACGTGCGGCGCGCCGACTGGCTGACTCTCGTTCTCTTCGAGCTCGCCGCCGCTCTCTACTGGTTTCACCCCCTCGTATGGCTCGCGCGGCGCGAGGCGCGGATGAGCGCGGAACGAGCGTGCGACGATCTCGTGCTCGACTCGGGCACGAAGCCGTCGGTTTACGCCGCGCACCTCCTCGGCATCGTCCGTTCGTTTTCGCCGGCGGTGCGCGGCGCTCTTCCGGTTCTGGCGATCGCGCGCCCCTCTCAGTTCGAGGGCCGTATGCGGGCCATTCTGGCTACGGGCCTCCATCGCCGGGGGCCGACCCGCGGACAGATTCGCGCGGCGGCCCTCGGCCTTTTTTCCGCGGTTCTGTGCCTCGCCTCAGTGGAACCGTGGACGCCGCGCGCGGAAGCCGGCGGGACGCCGGATGCAAGCCCGATCGCTTCCGCGCCCTCCGGCCCGATCTCTACGCGTCCAGACGCGCGGACTCCCTCAACCTCCGCAACCTGCCCCGGCTCGCACGCGCACGCCCGGCGCGCCCCCTCGGTGCTTTCCGAAGAGGCCAATGTGGCGACGGTTTCCGCGCGCGAGCCCGTTGCGCCCCAACCCGTGACCGAGCCCTCTCATCAGAAGGCGCCGGGCGCCCCCGTCCCGGCGGCGGCCGGATTCGTGCTCGCTTCGAACGGCAAAAGCTCCGGAAGCCGCGCGTACGAGCGCGCCATGGAGGCTCAGCGCGACGGCCGGTACGACGAGGCGATCGCGGGATTCGAGAAGGCCATCGAGCTCGGCTTCCGGGAAGGCGCCTCGAGCTACAACATCGCGTGCGGCTACGCTCTGAAAAGGAACGCGGAGAAGGCGCTCGAGTGGCTCCGGAAGGCGGCACACGAGGACTTCGAGATCGCGGGGTATCTCGAGAGCGACGACGACCTCGATGCTCTCCGCTCCGACCCCCGTTTCGCGGCGCTCCGACGCGAAGCAGGCGAGGCGCGGAAACAGAAAAATCACGAAAAGGCGGAGGGTATGCGGCGGCGCTACGAGAGGCTGGAGTCCGGGAAGGCCAGGAGCGGCGACAGCCTATTTTTAGGTGGGTCGGGACCTGCTCCACGCCGGGGAGAACGCCCTGGC
>JBBQDF010000446.1:0-3034 GCA_038319475.1 Thermoanaerobaculia bacterium | reverse complement strand
CCGCCTCGCGCCCGACGCCCTTCTCGTCGTCGCCGTGATCGGCGGCTTCACCGCGCTTTTCGCCGCGACGATCGGCGTCGCGCAGAACGACATCAAGAAGGTGCTCGCCTACTCGACCGTCTCGCAGCTCGGGTACATGTTTCTCGCCTGCGGCGTCGGCGCGTTCGTCGCGGGCATGTTCCACGTCATGACCCACGCCTTCTTCAAGGCCTGCCTCTTCTTAGGATCCGGATCGGTGATCCACGCGCTCGGGGGAGAGCAGGACATTCGAAAGATGGGCGGCCTCGCGTCGAAGATACCGACGACGTACCGGACTTTCCTCGTCGCGACGCTCGCGATCGCCGGCGTGCCCCTGCTCGCCGGGTTCTTCTCGAAGGACGCGATCCTGGCGGCGGCGTTCGAGGCGCATTTCGAAAGCGCGCCGTGGCTCGGCCGCGTGCTCTGGGGGGCGGCGCTCTTCACGGCGGGATTGACCGCGTTCTACATGCTCCGGCTGGTCTCCCTGACCTTCTGGGGAAAGTTCCGCGGCGGCGCGGAGCAGGAGTCGCATATCCACGAGTCGCCGCGCTCCATGACCATCCCGCTGATCGTGCTCGCGTTCCTGTCGGTCGTCGGCGGATACGTCGGCATCCCGATGATGAAGGGCGGAGACCGGATCGGCGAGTTTCTGCATCCGATCCTGCTGCCGCTCGCCGGTGCGCATGCGGCCGCGCATGAAGCGGCGGCTTCGACGGAGGCCCTGCTGATGGCGGCTTCCGTCGCCGCGGCCGCGATCGGGCTCGCCCTGGCGTACGTCTGGTACGCGAAGGGGCAGGGCGCGGTGCCGGCGGCCATTGCGGCGCGGTTCCCGGGGGTGTACCGCGCGGTCGAGAACAAGTACTACGTCGACGAGGCGTACGACGACGTCCTCGTCGAGGGGCTCGCCAAGGGCGGCGGGCGGTTCTTGTGGGACTTCGACGCGACCGTCATCGACGGCGCGGTCAACGGCGCGCGGCACGTCACCGTCGGTCTCTCGTGGATCTCTTCGTTCTTCGACCAGTACGTCGTCGACGGTCTTGTCAACGGGGTCGCGAACACGCTGCAAGCGGGGTTCCGCGGATTCCGCCGCGCCCAGACCGGGCGCGTCCAGAACTATGCCCTCGTGATGGGCGGCGGGCTCTTTGGCCTCGTCGCGGTATACCTGCTCTTCCGGTAGTGAGAACGAAAATCGACGACTGATTACTGAGAATTGAAAACCGAGAACTGAATGAACACACTGCAGCAGTTGCCGATCCTCTCGATCATCGCGTACATCCCGCTCGTCGGCGCGCTCATCATCATGTTCCTGATCCCGAAGGAGAAGACGGGCGCGATCAAGGCGTTTGCCACCGCGGTCGCCGCCCTCGACTTCGCGGTGTCCCTCCCGCTCTGGTTCTCGTTCGACCGCGCGAAAGCGGGATACCAGTTCGTCGAGCGAAGCTCCTGGATTCCGTCTCTCGGCGTCGACTACCACTTCGGAATCGACGGAATCACCCTGCTGCTGATCCTCCTGACGACCTTTATCGGCGTGATCGCGATTTACTCGTCGTATTCGGCGATCACGGAGCGTCAGAAGGAGTACTACGTCCTGCTGCTGCTCCTCCAGACGTTCATGATCGGGACGTTCTGCTGCCTCGACTTCTTCCTGTTCTACGTCTTCTGGGAAATCATGCTGGTGCCGATGTACTTCTTAATCGGCGTGTGGGGCGGGCAGCGCCGGCTCTATGCGGCGATCAAGTTCTTCCTGTACACGCTGGCCGGCTCGGTCCTGATGCTCCTCGGCATCATCGCCCTCTACTTCTACAACACGACCGGCTTCCTCGGGTACAAGGGCCTGGGCCATGCGGCCACCTTCTCGGTGCCGAAGTTGACCGCGGTCGCCGCGGCGATGCCGCCCGAGCTCCAGGTCTGGCTCTTCTTCGCGTTCTTCTTCGGGTTCGCGATCAAGGTGCCGATGTTCCCGTTCCACACGTGGCTTCCCGACGCGCATACCGAGGCGCCGACGGCCGGCTCCGTCATCCTCGCGGCCGTGCTGCTGAAAATGGGCACGTACGGGTTCGTCCGGTTCTCGCTGCCGATGTTCCCGCAGGCGGTCCAGACCCCCTGGGTGATCGGCACGATGGTCACGCTGGCGATCGTCGGGATCGTATACGGCGCGATGGTCACCCTCGTTCAGAAGGACATGAAGAAGCTGATCGCGTACTCCTCTGTCTCGCACCTCGGGTTCGTGATGCTCGGGATCTTCGCTCTGAACATGGCGGGCGTGCAGGGCGGCGTCCTGCAGATGATAAACCACGGGATCTCGACCGGCGCGCTCTTCCTCTTAGTCGGCGTGGTGTACGAGCGGCGGCACACCCGGATGATCGCGGAGTATGGCGGGCTCGCGCGGCAGATGCCGATCTACGCGACGTACTTCCTCATCATGGCGCTCTCATCCATGGGGCTGCCGCTTTTAAACGGCTTCATCGGTGAGTTCTCGATCCTCCAGGGCGCGTTCGCGAAGAGCTTCTGGTGGGCCCTGTTCGCATGCACGGGGATCGTTCTCGGGGCGGCGTACCTGCTGTGGCTCTACCAGCGCGTCTTTTTCGGCGAGCTCTCGAACCCCGCCAACGCGAAGCTGCCCGACCTTTCGATGCGCGAGCAGCTGACGCTGGCGCCCTTAGTCGTGCTCGCGTTCTGGATCGGTCTGTACCCGAAGCCCTTTTTCGACGTCCTGCGCGCTCCGTCTGAGAACATCGTCCGGGCGGTCGGCGCGGCGACGATGCTGCCTCCGGCGTATGCGGCCGCCCCGGCGCCGGGTCTCCCCGCCGCGGGCGAGACAGCGGTTCCGGCCCCGGCGGTCCGGTGAAGGTCAACGCGACCGACTGGCTCCTGCTGTCGCCGGAGCTTTTCCTGACCTTCGCGGGGATGGTGCTGCTCGCGTCCTCGGTGTTCGTCAGCAAGGCGAAAGAGGAGCTCTTCGGGTTCCTCTCGGTCCTGTTGCTCGGGATCACGGGCGCGCTTCTCGTGTTCGTCT
>JBBQDF010000445.1:0-3046 GCA_038319475.1 Thermoanaerobaculia bacterium | reverse complement strand
GCTTCAAACCACGATGATGGCTACGCTCGCAGCGGGAGGAGTCTCCTGACCGAAGGGAAGGAGGAGCCTCCCGCTGCGGGAGCGGGAGCGAACGCAGTGAGCGGAAGCGACGTGGAGGCCGCATCCGGCCGAGCCGCTCGCCGGTGCCTTCGCCGCGCACGGCGAAGGCAGGTCACGAAGTGAGCGGAGGCGGCGGGATAAAAGGGATCGCCCGCCGTGCGAGCGTTTGCGGAAGCGCCGCGATCGCCGCCAGGATCTCTTCGACGGGGGAGCGCATCGTGAAGTGCGTCAGGACGACGAACTCGTTCTGAAAGAGGTCGGCGCGCTCGGCGAAGTCGGTGATGTGAAGGTGGCCGTAGGAATGGGCGCGGCCGAGGTCCTCGGGCGCGAAGAAGGAGCACTCAATCAGAAGCACCCGGGCGCGGTAGAGCTCCGGGGCCGCTTCGAAGATTGCCGGGCCGCAGTCTCCCGGATACGCGAGCAGAGGGATCTCCTCGCGCCGGGTCACCTCGACGCCGGATTCGCGGAGCCTGGCGATCTCGCGCCCCGGCCGGCCGGCCAGATCGTCGCGCAATTTGCGGCGCACTTCCGAGAAGAGATATCCGACCGTCGGGACCCGGTGGCGCCCGGGGAGAAACCGCAGCTCGAGATCGCGCCGGAGCACCACGGTCCTTCCCGGAACCGCCGCCTCGAGCCGCGTCCCGTACTTCACCGCCTCGAGCCGTTCGCACGCCTCGAGCCAGAGGGTCAGGTCGGGGATCGACTCTTCCGGAGCGAAGACCCGGGCCGGGGGCAGGCCCGTCAGCGTGCGCCGAGAAGCGTGGTGGGCCAGACCGGCGGCGTGGTCGAGGTGGCCGTGCGTCAGGCAGACCGTGCCGTACCCGAGAGTGTCGTCCGGCGCCCGGCCGAACTCGAGCAGGGTCTTGAAGCCCGGCAGTTTGAAGAAGGACTCGTGCCCCGCGATCGACACGCCGTCGATCGCAATTCCCGCCGCCTCGACGCGCACGCGGCCGCGCCCCTGCGGGTAGTCGGGCATGCGGTGAGGCTATCAGGCAGTGCGAGTTGAGAATTGAGCGTTGAGCGTTGAGGACTCCGGGTTCTCAACGCTTGACGCTTGACGCTTGACGATCCCGCCCGCAGACATAATTCGCTTCGTGAAGGTTTCGCTCTTCGATTACGAGCTTCCGGCGGATCGGATCGCGCAGGAGCCTCGCGAGCGTGGGTCCTCGCGCCTTCTGGTTCTCGACAGACGAAGCGGAAAGGTGTTGCATCGGCGGTTTTCCGACCTGCCCTCCCTGCTTGGCCCGGGCGACGTCCTTGTCCGCAACGACGTCCGGGTGCGAAACGCCCGGCTCTGGGGGCGGGACGAGGAAGGGCGGCTGACAGAGATCTTCCTTCTCGAGCCGGCATCGCGCGACCGCTTCCGATGGCGCGCGCTCGCACGGCCGGTGCGGCGCGCCAGAGAGGGGCGGCGGCTCGCGTTCCCGGAGGGGGTCATGGGCCGGATTCTCTCCGTCTCCGCGGATGGACGCCGCGAGGTCCTCTTCGACCGCTCGATCGAGGACATATACCTCGAGCGCTCCGGAAGCGTTCCCCTCCCCCCCTACATCCGGCGCCCCCCGGGCGGCGGCGACCGCGACGAAGATCGCGCCGCTTATCAGACGATCTTCGCGCGCGAGCCGCTGGCGGTCGCCGCTCCCACGGCCGGGCTCCACTTCACTCCGGCCGTGATCTCGGAGATCACGGCGCGCGGTGTCGAGATCGCCGACCTCACCCTCGCGGTCGGAGCCGGGACGTTCAAGCCCGTGACGAGCGACGACACCGCCTCGCACACGATGGAACCGGAACGCGTCTGGATTCAGTCGGCGACGCGGCAGGCGATCCGCCGCGCCGCCTCGTCGGGCGGGCGTGTCGCGGCGGTCGGGACGACGGTCGCGAGGTCGCTCGAAGCGGCGGCGCGGGCGGGGGACGATTCCGATCGCGACCTCGAGTTTTCGACCGACCTGTTCATAACCCCCGGATTCCAGTTCCGGGCGATCGACGCTCTCCTGACGAACTTTCACCTGCCGTCGTCGACGCTCTTGATGCTCGTCTGCGCCTTTGCGGGGCGGGAGCCGGTCCTCGCCGCGTACGACGAAGCGATCCGGGAGGGGTACCTGTTCTACTCGTTCGGGGACGCGATGTGGATCGCCTGACGGAACATTTAAAGGGGGCGTAAACGCTATTTAGACGTAAAAAATAAGGCATTAAGTTCGTCCGGCCTTATGGATCGGCCTCAAAAATGTTTAGTACATGTCGAGATACTTTTCGGTCTCCCAGGGCTGCACGCGGGAGATGTAGTCCGCCCACTCGCTGCGCTTGGCCTCCAGAAAGTGCGTGAGGATGTGCTCGCCGAGCGCGCCCGTCACAACTTCGTCCTTCTCCAGGTTGTCGAGAGCCTCCGACAGGTTCCCGGGAAGCTGGTCGATCCGCAGGCGGCGCTTTTCCCGCTCGCTCATCTTGAAAACGTTCTTGTCCACCGGCTCGCCCGGATCCATCCGGTTCTTCACACCGTCGAGGCCCGAGGCGAGCATCACCGCAAAAGCGAGATACGGGTTGCACGACGGATCCGGCATCCGGACCTCGATGCGCGTTCCCATTCCGCGGCGCGCCGGGACGCGAACGAGCGGCGAGCGGTTCCGCATCGACCACGCGACGTTCACGGGCGCCTCGTATCCCGGGACGAGCCGCTTGTAGGAGTTGACCAGCGGATTCGTCACCGCGACGAAGGACCGGGCGTGCCGGAGGATTCCCCCGGTGTAGTTCAACGCCGTCTTCGACAGCTGGTACTTCGCCTTAGCATCGAAGAAGACGTTGTTCCCGCGCTTGTCGAGAAACGACTGGTGCACGTGCATCCCGGAACCGTTCACCCCGAATATGGGCTTCGGCATGAACGTCGCGTGCAGTCCATGGTCGAGCGCCACCTTTTTCACGATGAACCGGAACGTCGACACGCGGTCCGCCGTAGTGATCGCGTCGGCGTACTTGAAATCGATCTCGTGCTGGC
>JBBQDF010000444.1:0-3046 GCA_038319475.1 Thermoanaerobaculia bacterium | reverse complement strand
TCCCGGCGGGTACTGCGGCCTCTCGCGCGTCGAAGGAGGCGAAGTGAATCTCGCAGGCGTCCTGTCCGAGCGGGAACGGCGGAAGATCGGCGGCACCTGGGAAGACGTCCTCGGCAGGGCCCGCTCGGCCAACCGCGCCCTCGATCTGGCGCTCGAGCCCATGAAGCCCGGCCCCCGCGGATTTCTCGGGACGGTGCCTGCCGTTTTCACCGGCAAGCCGGCGACGGAAAACGGGATGCTCATGGCCGGCGACGCGGCGGGCGTCCTCGATCCGTTCTCGGGCCAGGGGCAGGCCGCCGCTCTGGCCACCGGCATCCTGGCGGCGGAAACGGTGCTCGCGCTTCTCGACGGGCGGCTCTCGGCGGACCGATACCTCGGAGCCTACGAGGATGCCTGGCGCCGCCGCTTCTCGCGACGCTTCGCGTGGAGCGCGGCGCTGCGGCGGCTCATGGTCGGCGGCACGCTCGGCCGTCTGGCCGGAAGGCTCGCCGGGGAACGGCTCGTGCGGTTCGCGATCGACCGGCTGTGGGGGAAAACCGGAAGCTTCCGACCTGAAATCGAGAGCTGACGGCAATCCGAGCGATCAGCTGAAGCCGAGCGCGCCCTCCGGCGTGAAGATGCTGTCGGGGAGCCGGGCAGGCTTGTAGTCGCGGTATTCAAGGCGCGTCATCGTGCCGGCGTCCCGGGCGAGCAGGTCGCGGATGTCCATCTGGGACACGATGGTTTTCCCCTGCGAGCTTCGGAAGCTCGAAAACGTCACTTCCTTCGCCTCCTTGCCCGAGGGCAGAAGGAAGAGAACCTTCGCCGGCAGCCGCGCCGCCGGGTCGTACCAGAGAACCACTCTGGGATACGCCGCTTTGGCGGATCTGGCCTGAAGATCCAGAACCCGGCATTCACGCCCGTTGACGACTTCGCTCCCCGGCCGCGCGACCGCCTGAAAGTCCTCGGCAAACCGGAGGCGCGCCACGTCGCCCATGGAGGCGCCCCCCAGAAGCCGCTGATTCGGGGTGATGGGCAGGGGGTTTGTGGCGCCGGGCACGAGGAGCCACATGTGCTCGCCGGACGTCAGGATCTTGCGCCCGTTGTTCTTGCCCCCGCGGAAGATGATGAGGCCGCGGTCGCGTCCCTTCGTATAGATGTCGAAATCGGCGCTGCCCCGCGCGGCGCCGTTGACGACCTGGGTCGCGCGCGCGGTGATCACGGCTTCCTCGAACGCGTTGCGGGTCGCGTCGATCGCCAGGAGCCAGGACTTCACCTCGGCGGGCGTCTGCGCGCGGGCGACAGCCGACGCGATGAAAAAGAGGACGGCGGCGGTCCGAAGAGATTTCACGCTCTTCACAACGCCGCCGGAGCCGCCCCTCTTCCGTCCAATGCGCAGCCCGTCCCGGGGGACTCACGCCCCCCGCCGCGTCCCCGGCGTCCCCGGCGTCCCCTCACCCGCGTCTCGCGGCGAGGGCGCGTTCTATCCGACGGTCGGGCACGAGCCAGACCAGCGCCACGAAGACGTAGAGACTCTGGGACACCCACCGCGACCAGAACGCGGCAGGAATGGCGACGAGGTAGAGGAGGGGCGACAACTTTCCCTTCCGTCGCTTCCGACCGCCTGCCCGAGAAGCGAATCCGGCCCCTGAGAAGCGATGATCACCTGCTGCAGGATCCAGTACGCGATCGCGGCCATGAGCAGAACGGTCCCGTAGAGAGCGGAGGTGGCCGGGGCGAAGCGGTTCTCGCCCATCCAGCCCGTGGCGAAAGGAAAGAGCGACAGCCAGAACAGCAGATGGAGGTTGGCCCACAGCATCGGACCGGTCGCTTTGTCGCACGTCTGAAGCAGGTGATGGTGGTTGTTCCAGTAGATCCCGACGTACAGGAAGCTCAAGACATAGCTCAACACCACCGGGATCAACGGAACGAGCGCCTCGAGGCTCCCGCGGTGCGGCACCTTCAATTCCAGCACCATGATGGTGATGATGATGGCGATCACGCCATCGCTGAATGCCTCCAGCCGGCTCTTTCCCATTTCCTTTGCCTCCCGCCTCCCGGCTCCCGCAACCTAAATGTGCGCGAGAGCCTCGACGATCGAGAGCCGCGACGCGCGGCGCGCCGGAAAGTACGAGGCGATCGCCATCGTTACCACCATGGCGACGAGGCCGGCCGCGTAGGCGAGAGGATAGATCTTTACGTGAATCGGATCCCCGTGCGTTCCGCCGGGCGGCGGGGGCAGCGTGAAACCCCACGCGTTCAAGACGGCCCGCACCACGAGCGCGAACACGGCGCCCGCCGCGCAACCTAGAAGCGCGATCGCGACCCCCTCCGCCAGAAACATCCGCAGCACGCCCGAGGGCCGGGTCCCGAGAGCGCGGAGAGTCCCGATCTCGCGCGTGCGCTCCGTCACCGCCATCGTCATCACGATCGCGGCGGAGAGGATGACGATCACCACGAGGACCGTCCCCACGAACCCGAAGATGCCGACGTAGAGGAGCTTCACCTGCTCGTAGAAAACGGCGAGCTCCCGCCAGCTCCGGAGGAGGACCGAGTACCCGCCACCCGACAGGGAAGACGCGATCCTGCGGCCCGCGGCGGCTTCGTCGCCGCCGGGCTTTAAAAAAATCACCAGCTTCGACACGGTCCCGGAGCTCTGCAGGAGGCGCGAGACCATCCCGACGCCGGCGGCGAGATAACGGTCGTTCAGCTCCTTGATCCGCACGTCGATCAGGCCCCGGACGACGCCGTCGACCGCGTTCAACGATCCGTCGGGAGTCGTCGCCATGAGCGTGACGCGATCTCCCGGACGGACCGCGAGCGCCGACGCGAGCCCGGTCCCGAGCAGCACGCCGTCGCCCCCGTCCCCGGAGAGGTAGGACCCGACGGTCACGAGCTCGCGGGCGCGCGTCGCGGCGGCTTCGGGCTCCGGGTCGACTCCGACTCCCAGATAGGGGATCGACTTCGTCCCGTTCGTCGCCAGCCCGACGAAGTCGATCCGTGGCAGGACCGCCGAGACCGCGGGATCGCGGGCGACGATTGCCCGCGCCCGCGCCGCGTCGGTGAT
>JBBQDF010000443.1:0-3059 GCA_038319475.1 Thermoanaerobaculia bacterium | reverse complement strand
GTCTGATCGTCCCGCAGGAGCAGGACTTTTACTTCGGAACCGCCCAGTACGGCGTTCTCGCCGACGCAACCATCGAGGAGGTGCCGATCCGCCGCTTCTAGAGAGCGCGCGGGACCAGAAGCCGCGCCATCTCACCGCAGCTGGGACACAATCGGGCCCCTATGGATAAGAACGGCAGAAGCTCTTCGAACTCGAGCGTGCGCAAAATCGACGATCACCCCTGGCCCGCCATCGGAAAGCACCTCCTGAAGCCCGCGTGACGGCGGAGGAGGCGCTCGAGGCCGCCCGACCCTGTTTCCCGGACAGCGGTTGGTGGCTGAGCGTGAGCCCTGGGGAGGAGTATCGCGACAAGCTGACTTACAGCCGCCTCCCGTTTCTCTGGAGGAGGCCTCCCAGCTGGACGGGACTTCCAGCGTCCTCGGAGTCTCGAGGCGGATCGGGGAAGTCCTCTTTCACTCGAGCTTTCAGAGCGGGGGCTGACCGGGGTTGGATGCACCCCCGTCCATCACTCGAGAAGATAAATCGGCATCAGGATGGTCTTCGATTGCGGTGGACAACTTTGCCGGAGTGGCGCTCGGCAGGTCCGCGGCCGGAGTCTTCATCGCGTGGCCTCGGCTGCGGTTACGATCGCGCGAAAGACATGGCGGACAGACAGGCGCATTTTTCTGTTGTCGGCGTCGCGGCGATGTCGCTGCTCGCAGCCGTGCTCAACGGATGCCACGCCGGTCCGGCACCGCTCGCCGCGCCCGCACACGACGCGTCGACGACTCTCGGAACGGGCGCTCCGCTCCTCTACCTCGTGCTTGGAGACAGCACGGCGGCGGGCGTGGGAGCGAACTACGACGACGGAATCGTCCTCGCGACCGCTCGCCATCTGGCGCGCCGCTGCCGCGTCCAGGTCGTTAACTTCGCCGTCTCGGGCGCCAGGTTCCGGGACGTCCTTTCCGACCAGCTTCCGCGCGCGCGCGGAATCAAGCCCGACCTGGTGCTCCTCGACGTCGGCGCCAACGACGTCATCCATCTGACTCTTTCGAATTCCGTGAGGCGCGACCTGGAAAAGATCCTCGAGGCGCTTCTCGCGGCAAACTGCGACGCGCGGATCGTCGTCACGGGCGCTCCGGACATGGGCAGTCCCCCGCGGATCCCTTTCCTCCTGCGCGGCCTCGCCGCCATCCGGACCAACCGCATCAATCGGATTGCAACACGCGCGGTCTCAGTCCACGACCTGACCTTCGCGCCGATCGCCGAGCGGACCGGTCCCGCGTTCCGAAAAGACCGGACGCTGTTCGCCTCCGACCGCTTTCATCCCAACGCGCGGGGCTATTCGCTCTGGGCCGCGGTCCTCGAGGAAGCTCTGGATGTGGCTCTCGCCAAACAGCCGGGCTATTGCTCCTCGAACCGCTGAACCGCACTTTTCGAATCGCCTGAGTTCTCCCGGCATGGGGGCCGGGAAACCTTATTGTCGTAAATTTTGACAGATCGTTCGTACGTACCCGGGGAAGCGAACGTCGGATGCCCTGGTCCGGGTGGCAGGCAAAGGCGCCCGCTGCCCCGGACCATCCCGGGATCGTCGGCCACCCGCACCCGTCGTATCGCCGACACTGCCCGATTCTGGCGGTCCTGCGGCCCATGCCGCGGTTTGCGGGGATTCTCGCGAAAGCGAAAAAGCGGGCGGAGGCGTTCGGTCAATCGGCCGATGCGATCGCCAGTCGGGCGTCGTAGAAGTTCGAATCAGGTCGCGGAATTCGCCCGCGCCGCGGATTGCGCCGACGGAATCGAGCGATGGAGCGATAGTCGCCGCTCTCCGGGTCCTTGTGCTCGACGAGGCCATGAACCATTCTTCAGAGGGCACAATCTTCCACATGCCCGCCTTTGACCTTGTCGCCTTCGACCTCTACGGGACGCTGCTCGACGTCGGCGGTCTGGCGGATCAGATGCGCCCGATCACGGGCGACCAGTCGGCGGCGTTACTCGCCCGATGGCGCCACGCCCAGCTCGAAAGGAGCTGGCGCTCGAATCGCGAGAGCCGCTACGAGCCCTGGGACCGGGTCACGCTGGGAGCGCTCGAGGAGGTCGCACCGAAATTGCCGGAGGAATCCCGCGAACGGCTCGCGCAACTCTGGCTGACGGTGCCCGCGTTCGCCGACGCCCGCGCGACCCTCGAGGCGCTGAAGTCCGCCGGAGTCAGCCGAGCGGTGCTCTCGAACGGGACCCGACCGATGATCGCGAAGGCCCTCGACGCAGCTGGCCTGAAAGTGGAACGGATCCTCTCCGCTGACGACGTCCGCGCATACAAGACCGATCCGCGTGTGTACGCCCTGCTCGACGCGGAGGCTGATCCGGCACGCACGCTCTTCGTCAGCTCGAACGGTTGGGACGCGGATGGCGCCCGGCGTGCCGGCCGGACGGTCGTCTGGATCGACCGCGGAGGCGCCGCTCCCGAAACGCCGCCGAGCTTCCGCTTTGCATCTCTCCTCGACATCGTCGCCATCGTCCTGGAATCTGCTTCGACGAAAGAGTCAGGATGAACGCCAGGCAGTATGGGTCCTCAGGGACGCAGATCAGGCGTACCGCTACCGCGGAACGAATGCGTTTGCGAAAGAGCCGAGTACCCTTCGTTTCGGCCAGCCGAGCCCGTTTATGGCTCTTGCGAGCAGAGGAACGGCAAACGGGATCGAGAGCGGCAAAGAGCTTCCGAGGCGAAACGCCTTTCGCGCCAGGCGTGAAAATGACACCGAGCGTTCGTTTGTCGGACGTCGAATGCGTTCATAGGGCCGGAGCCGATCGGCCGAGACAGATTCGGACCGAAGAGCGGCGTCCGCGATCTCGGCCAACGAGAGCGCATCCCAGATCGAGGCATTGGCCCCTTGGCCTCCGGCGGGAGTCATGGGATGTGCCGCGTCGCCGATCAGTGCGGCTCCGTCGGCGATGTACGACGCAGCGTGGCCGAACGGACGCTCGATGCGCCGGAAATCGCGGGGAAAGTCGAGGTTCTCGCGCAGTGCGCGGGCAACGGATGTCAGGCGCTCGAGCTCGCCCCAGAAGACGGCCGGGGTTTG
>JBBQDF010000442.1:0-3059 GCA_038319475.1 Thermoanaerobaculia bacterium | reverse complement strand
CTGATAGAGGCGCGACGTCAATCCGCCGCCGAGCACGTTGCCGAGGACCGCGAGCGCGTGCGTGTCGGCATGGAGCGCCTCGACGGTCCTCCACGAGAGCGCGCACCAGGCCACCTGTCCCGCGCGCCGCACGATGAAGCGCCGCTCCCCTTCCTGAGGAGGCTCCACGGTGTGGACCTTCGGGATCGGCTCCGAGGAAGGCGGTATGGGCCCGAAATGCCGCTCAATCGTCGCGAGAGCCTCCCCCGCCTCGAAATCGCCGATCAGCATCGCCGTGGCGTTGTTCGGGTGGTAGAAGACGTCGTAGAACTCCTTCAGCCGCGCGGTCGTGACGCCTTCGATGTCGCTGCGCCAGCCGATCGTCGGGTGATGGTAGGGGTGCTCGCGAAAGGCGACCGCGAACGTGTCTTTGTACAGGACCTGGAACGGCGAGTTCTCGCCACGCTCGAATTCATTGCGCACCACGGTCATTTCCGGCGCGCGGTCCTCGTCGCGAAGCAGCGACCCACGCATCCGAGAGGCTTCGAGACGGACGGCGGTCTCGAGCTGATCCGACGGGATCGTCTCGTAGTAATTGGTGCGGTCGAACCAGGTCGTCGCATTGAAGCGCGCGCCCATCGCCTCGAGAACGGCCGCGATCGCGGTCCCCTTCTCGCGGTTGTACTCGGGGGTTCCCTTGAACATCAGGTGCTCGAGCAGGTGCGTCGAGCCCGTGTACCCGACGGCCTCGTTGCGGCTGCCGACGTGATACACGATCGCGAACGTCACGACGGGCGCGACGGAGTTTTCGAGAAGAAGGACCCGAAGGCCGTTCGCACGCAGGCGCAGCTCACGGATGCCCGCTTTCTCCGTCACGAAGTCGAAAGCCGACCCGGCCGGAATAGGGCTTCCCGCGGCGCTCAAACGGGGAGAGATCCCGGCGGGTGCGAGCGAAGAATCCCGGTCAACGGCCGCCCGCCACGTCCTCGGCTCCGTCGACGCCGATGACGTTTCCGCTGATCCATCCGGCGCCGGGCGAGCAGAGCGCGACGAGAGCCCCGGCCACGTCCTCGGGACGAGTCAGCCGGCCGGCGGGATGCATGCGTCCGATGCGCTCGATCATCTCCTCGTTGCCCGGGATCTTCCGCAGAGCCGGGGTGTCCGTCACCCCCGCGCGCAGCGCGTTGACAGCCACTCCCCGCGGAGCGAGCTCCACCGCGAGCTGCCGTACGTGCGATTCGAGCGCCGCCTTGGCCGCCGAGACCGCGCCGTAAGAGGGCCACACGATGTGGTCGCCGGCCGAGGTCATCGCGAAGATCCGGCTGCCGGGAGCGAGCAGGTCCGCGAACACCAGGTCCTGCGCCCAGTACACGAGCGAGTGCGCCATCACGTCGGACGTCATCTCGAGTTGCGCCTTCGAGATGGAACCGCCGCGCTCCGCCGCCACGAACGGCTTCAGGGTGCCGAAGGCGAGCGAGTGCAGGAGCACCCCGACCCGGGATTCGGGAGGCGCCTCGCCGCACGCGGCCGAGATCGCGGCGAGCACCTCCGCCCGCTTCTCGTCGTCAGCGGCGTTGACGTTGAAGAACTCGGCCTTCCGGCCCAGCGCCGCGATCTCCGCCACGATCCGGTCGGCGTTTGCCTGCGTCGCTTTCCGATCGAGATGGACGCCAAAAACGTTCCACCCCGCGCGCGCGAGCGCGAGCGAGCACGCTTCGCCGAATCCGGACGAGGCGCCGAGGACGAGGGCCCAGCGGGTAGCGGGTTCCGTTGCCAAAACGGGCGGGATGTTATCAGCACGGGAGAACGGAAGGCCGAGCCGGCAGCCGGGAAAACGGGAAAGCGAACGCGTCAGAATCCAACATTCAACGCTCGACACTCAACGCTGAACGCTCGACACTCAACCAGACCCTGAACTTTGAACCCTCAACTCTCTACTCTCACCCTCAACCCTCAACCCTCTCAACGCTAAACTCCCCGACAATGCGCTCGCCTGGACGCGGGTTTCTTTTCGCTTCGCTCGCCCTGCTCCTTGTCGCCGTGTGGCTCGATCCTCCAGGGTCCTTTCTCGCGGAGCCCGACGAGCCGCGCTACGCGGAGATCCCGCGCGAGATGCTGGCCACGAGCGACTTCGTCGTCCCGCGGTTAAACGGGGTCCCCTACTTCGAGAAGCCGCCTCTCCTCTACTGGGCCAATGCGGGCTCTTTCGCCCTGCTCGGGCAGACGCCGTTCGCCGCTCGCCTGCCGACCCGCCTGGCGGGACTCGCGACGATGCTTCTCCTTCTTTTTGGCGTGCGGCGCATGCGCGGAGGCCGGGAAGGGCTGTTCGCGGCCGTTTTTTTTCTGATGGCCCCGCTTCCGTTCACTTTTTCGCGGCTCAACTTAACCGACGGCGTGCTCACCTTCTTCTTCACCGGGACGCTCTTCGCGGGTTACGAGACCATCCGCGCGCGCGAGAAGCTTGGAGGCTCCGGCCTCGCCCTCTCCGCAGTCACGGGCGCGTTCGCGGCGGGCGCGTTCCTGTCGAAAGGGCTCGTCGGGGTCGTTCTGCCCGGCGGAATCCTGCTTTTCTGGTGCCTCGCAACGCGGCGGACCCGCGCCCTCGGCTCTCTCCTTTTCGGCCCGGCGGTCCCCGTTTTTCTTCTGCTCGTCACTCCCTGGCTGTGGCTCGCGGAGCGTCGCAGCCCGGGGTTCCTGCACTTCTTCTTCGTCCACGAGCACTTTCAACGGTTCGCGACGCCGATCGCCAACCGCCCCGGCCCGATCTACTACTTCGTTCTCGTGCTCGTCGCCGGATTTCTTCCCGGACTCTTCTTCTTCCTGCGCGGACTCGTGCCGATCCGCCGGGACCAGATGGAGGCGCTGTTCTTCGTGATCTGGTTCGCCGTGGTCTTTCTCTTTTTCTCGCTCTCCCACAGCAAGCTTTCTCCGTACCTCTTTCCCGCCTTCCCTCCCGCCGCCGCGCTCGCGGCGCGCGCGCTGACACGCGACGGACCCTCCGGGCGCGGGTGGGCGATCGCCGCGGGCTCCTCCGCGCTCCTTCCGCTGGCGGCAGCGGCCATTCCGGGAGTGCGCGCCGC
>JBBQDF010000441.1:0-3065 GCA_038319475.1 Thermoanaerobaculia bacterium | reverse complement strand
CTCGCCGCTGGCTGGCCGAGGCGCTCGAAGAAGCAGGCTGGCGGGTAGTGTCGATTGAAGGAGAACCCGGGGCGCCCGCCGCGGACACAGAGGCGTTTCTGGAGCTCGTCTCGGCGGGGGAAGGACTCGATCGAGAGAGTCTCCTGACGTACCAGTGGGTGGCGGTTTGCACTGCGGGATGAGGCCGGGACGAATAAGACTTCCCGCTCCTGACTCCCGTCTCCCATCATGAGAATCGCGTACCTGCTCGAGTCGACCGAGCTCTTCGGCGGGGTGCAGGTCGTGCTGCGCCAGGCGGAAGCTCTGTCACGGCGGGGACACAAGGTCGCCGTCGTCTCGCTGCAGCCGCCGCCGTCCTGGTTCCCGCTCATGCGAACGCGTTTCGAGCACTCATCCTTTGAGGACTCGGAGGAGTTGTCCCTCGCGGACGTATGCGTCGCGACGTTCTGGAGGACCGTGTCCCCGGCTCTTGCGACCGCGCGCGGTCCGGTGTTCCATCTTTGCCAGGGCTATGAGGGCGAGATCACCTTCTACAAGGATGTCTGGAGCCAGATCGAAGAAATCTACCGGGCGCCGACGCGCAAGCTCGCGATCTCCGCGACTCTCGCGGCTCGTCTCACGTGTCTTAACTTCGGAGCGGTTACGAACGTCGGCCAGGCCTTCGACGCGACGGAATTCTTTCCGGGCCCCCCGCGTGCGCCGGCCGATCCACCGTCCGTGCTCGTGGTGGGCCCCCTCGAAATCGACTTCAAAGGCGTGGACGTGGCTCTTTCGGGCCTCGGGGCCCTTCGACGGCGCGGGGGGCGATTTTGCCTGCGCCGGGTTTCTTACTTCCCGTGCGGCGAGGCGGAGCGGAACCTCGGCCTGGCCGACGAGTTCCACCACCGGCTCGCACCCGAGCGGATGCCCTTCGCATACCGTGCCTCAGACGTGTTCATCGGAGCCTCTCGCGTCGAGGAGGGCTTCGGCCTGCCGTCGCTGGAGGCCCTCGCGTGCGGAGTCCCTACGCTCCTATCGGACACTCCCGGCCACCGCGAGATCGCGGGCGACGCCGCCTGGTACTTTCGCGACGGTGATCCGGAGAGCCTTGCGCAAGAGCTGCCCCGCCTCTTGACTGAGCAGGCGAGGGGAAGAGCGCGCGCAGCGGGGCCGGCCGCTGCGGCCCGGTTCGACACGGCCGGCGTGGCCGAGCGTCTCGAGAAGGCCTTCGAGCAGGCGCTGAAGGAGCCTCCATGACTCCCGCGGTATCGGCGGTCGTCGTCAACTACCGTCAGGCGGCGCTCGCCGCACGGTGCGTGGCGACTCTCCGCCGGGCATTCGACGACGAACGCATCGCCGGGGAGATCGTGCTCGTCGACTGCGCATCGGGAGACGAGGAGGCGCTGGCGCTCGAACCGGTGCCCGCTGATTTCAGGGTCCGACTGGCGGAGAACCGCGGCTATTCGGGCGGCGTGAACGCCGGGCTGGCGCGGGCCCGCGCAGGGCGACTCCTCCTGTCGAATGCCGACGTCGAGTTCCGGCCGGGCGCCCTAACGGCTCTCGTCCGGTCCCTCGACGATCTGCGTGTCGGCGCGGCCGCGCCGATCTGCGAGTGGGACGCGGAGGGTCGAGTCCTGCTTCCGCCGGGGTTTGACCCCGGGTTCTGGGGAGAGCTCGCTCTGTTCGCGGCGGGACGCTCCCGTTTACGGGACGACCGGCGGTTTGCCCGATTCGCCCGCGACGCGGTCTCTCTCTGGACCCGGGGAGGCCGCGCCCGGCATCTGAGCGGCGCCGTTCTCGCCGTGCGCCGCGAGGTTTTCGACCGCGTCGGCCGGTTCGACGAACGCTTCCCGTTCGAGTACGAGGAGACGGAGTGGGAGGGCCGCGTCCGCCGGGCGGGCCTCGATCTGATCGTTGTCCCCGCGGCCCGGGTGCGCCACCTCTGGGGTGGCAGCGCGTCGGGTGATCCGGAGACCGCCCGCCGGCGCGCCGCCTCGCGGCGTCTCTTCCGGCAGCGGCGCTATGGACGCCTCGGACGCGCCGTTCTCGAGCGCGCGGAGCGTCGCATGAAGCCGCCTCCCTTTCCCCGGCGCAGGCTGGAAACCTTAGCGGCGCAGCCGGGGGCCTGGCTGGCCTTCTCGCCCCACGCGTCGCGTTTTCCTTTTGCCGGGGCCGAGCTGTCGCGGCCCTTCGAAATTCCGGCGGAGGTCGCCTCGTCGCTTCCACCAGGAGACTGGTTCTGCACCCTGTTCTCCGGCGGAGACGGGCGGCCGCGCGAGACCTTCGCCCTGGAGCGGTCCTGACGTTCGCGATCCGGGAGGCGACGGCGTCGGACGCGCCCGGGATCCGCCGGCTCTTCGCCCGGACCTTCGGCTCGGAGCTCTCGGAGTCCGAATGGCGCTGGAAGTTCGAGCAGGACCCCGACGGCTGGTACGCGATCGTGGCGGAGGAGGGAGGAGAGATCGTCGGGAACTACGCGGGATGGGGCATGCGCTTCCTTCTGGATGGTCAGGAGACGCTGCTCTATTCCGTCGGAGACGTCGCGACGGACGGGCGGGCGCGCGGTTTCGGAAAAGCGGTCTACCGGCAGATGGCGGGCGCGTTCTACGAGAGCGTCGGCGCGCGCGGAGTGCCGTTCTGCTTCGGCTTTCCCAACGCGCGCGCTCTCGCCATCAGCCACCGGCTGGTCGGCTCCCGCACGCTCTTCCCGATCCGCGAGGTGCGGCTGCCGGTGACCTCGTTTGCGCCTCCCCCGAGATCGGCGCGATCCGGAGATTTCGTCGAAGAGACCTTCGACGCCCTGTGGGCGGCCGCGCGCGCGGCGATCTCCACGGGGGCGGTTCGCGACCGGGCGCGCGCGAACTGGAGGTTTCACGCCCGCCCGACGCGTTACTACAGGATGGTGTGGGTCGCCGCGCCTGAAGGGATGACGTCGTGGGCGGCTCTCTCCGTCATCGGCGAGCGGGCCCTCCTGGCGGACTGGCTCGCCTGCGACATCGAAGGGCTGTCCGATCTGCTGGCGGCCGCCGCGGCGGAGGCTTCCGCCCTGGGCGCGCGCGAACTCGTGCTGTGGGAGACACCGGGCG
>JBBQDF010000440.1:0-3066 GCA_038319475.1 Thermoanaerobaculia bacterium | reverse complement strand
ATGGCTCAGGTCGTTTTCGTCAGAGGGGCCAACGTCGGCAAGCACCGGCGGTTCCAGCCGGCGGCGCTCGCGAGAGACCTGGCGGATCTCGACGTGGTCAACGTCGGCGCCGTGGGAACGTTCGTGGTGCGCAGACCCATCGCGGCCGGCGCGCTCCGCGCCGAGATCGCGAAGCGGCTCCTCTTCGAGACCGAGATCATCGTTTGCCACGCCCGCGAGATTCTCGTCATGTCGGAAAGCGAGCCGTTTTCGAGCCCTCCCCCAGGCCTCGACGTGCGCGAGCTCGTCACCATCCTGGCGACGAAGCCCGGGATCCTTCCGAAGCTTCCGGTCCGTTCCCCGGCCGGAGAAGACTGGCAGGTCGATTTCTTCCGCGTCGACGGCCGCTTCGCGCTCTCCTTCTGGCGGCCGGACCCGAAGCGCCTGATGTACCCGAACGCCGTCGTGGAAAAGACGTTCCCCGAGATTCCGGCAACGACGCAGCTGGAGCACGATCTCGAAAATCTGCGGGATCCTCCGGCGGTGAGCGCCGCCGTCCGCCCGCTGCTCGCGGCCGACTGGGAGGCGGTTCGCGCGATCTACCTCGAAGGCATCGAGACGGGGCAGGCGACCTTCGAGACGGAGGCGCCGGACTGGGAGCGTTGGAACTCAGGCCACCGTTCCCACTGCCGCCTCGCCGCGTCGGAGAAAGCCCGGCTGCTCGGCTGGGCGGCGCTCTCACCGGTGTCCGCCCGGAAGGTGTACGGCGGCGTCGCGGAGGTCAGCGTTTACGTGGCGGCGAAAGAAAGAGGCTGCGGTGTCGGCGAGTCGCTCCTGCGGGCCCTGATCGAGTGTTCCGAGGAGGCCGGCGTGTGGACGCTCCAGGCGAGCATTTTTCCCGAGAACACGGCGTCGGTCGCGCTGCACCGAAAGCTCGGATTCCGGCAGATCGGCGTCCGCGAAAAGATTGCTCGCCACGCGGGTGTCTGGCGGGACACGGTCATTCTCGAGCGGCGGAGCGCCCGCGTGGGCCTCGCGTGATCGGTGTTGGCGGGTCGCCCCGCTCCGGGCGGATTTATCTCGCGGCCGGAACGCTCGTCGCGGCGTTCGTCGCCTTTCGCGTCGTCCGCGGCGCGATCGCCGCCGTCTCGGCCTGGCAGGCTGCGGCGTACTCGGCGGGAAGGTCTGCGGCGCCGCTCGCGTTTGCGCGCAGCGGTTGGTTTCTGGCGGGCCTCCTCGCGGCCGGGCTCCTCGTCGTGGCCGTCGCGACCGGAACCGTCCGGCGGCGCCCGTGGGCGCGCCCCGCTGCGATCGCGCTCCTCGGCGTCATCGGGGCTGCTGCCCTCGGCATCGCTCTCTTCCAGATCGACGCCCTCGTCCGGGGCTCCGCGCTGCCGCCGGAAGTGGCGCAGGTCGGCTACGGGCGCCTGCTCCACCTCTGGCGGATCGGCGGAGGGGCCGCGGCCCTCCTGATCGGGCTCTTCTGCGCGGCGGCGCTCCGCCGTTTGACCTCCGAGGAAATGCGCCGGGAGTTCTCGAAAAATCAGGCGCGGCGGCCCACACCTCTATAATTCGGCGGGAAACCAGGAACGAGCCACTCCTTGCCGACGGAATCGACGCTTCCCCCCGAGAAGGTGCTGTGCCGGATCAACGGCAGGGAAATCCGCGTGTGGCCCGGTTACCGGTTGTGGGACGCGGCGCTCGACGCGGACGCGAAGCTGTGGAAATGGTGCGGCGGGTACGGGCAGTGCACCACGTGCGCCGTGCTGCCGGTTTCGGGTGGCGAGAACCTGTCGCCGCCGACGGGGCTCGAGCGCTTCTCTCTGAAGATCTGGATCGTGAAGCCGCTCGCCGCGATCCGCCGCCGCTGGCGCGGCAAGCCGATTCGACTGGCGTGTCAGGCGTACGTGCGGGGGCCGGTCGAGGTTGTGGGACTGTTCGGGAAGACGGCGAAAGCAGCGCGGGCGGAACTGGGGTCAGGCGTCAGGAGTTAGGCGTGAGGCGAGGGGACGTTTAAAGTGAGAATCTCTCACCTCTCACCTCTCACCTCTCACCTCTCACCCCTCACGTCCCGAGCTACTCCCCCAGATAAGCCTCTTTCACTTTCGGGTTCGCGGCGACCTCGGCGGAGCTTCCTTCGAGAGAGACGGACCCCGTTTCCAGGACGTACGCGCGGCTCGAGTGCTTCAACGCGGCGTTCGCGTTCTGTTCGACCAGCAGTACCGGGGTCCCCTGCCGGTGGATCTCCTCGATGGCTTCGAAGATCGTGTGGACGAGCAGCGGCGCGAGACCGAGCGACGGCTCATCCAGAAGCAGTACCTGCGGGCGGGACATCAGGGCGCGGCCGATCGCCAGCATCTGCTGTTCGCCGCCCGAGAGAGTTCCCGCGACCTGCCGGTCCCGCTCCTTCAGCCGCGGGAACACCTGGAAGACGCGCTCCATGTCGCTTCCGATCTCGCGATCACGCCGGGCGTACGCCCCCATCTCCATGTTTTCGTGGACGGAGAGATTGGCGAAGATCGCCCGCCCCTCTGGCACGAGCACCAGGCCGCCGCGGACCAGGCGGAACGTGGGCCGCCCTTTCGTGCTCTTGCCGCGGAAGAAGATCTCGCCGTCGCGGGCAGGAACGAGATTCATGATCGCACGCAGCGTCGTCGACTTGCCCGCGCCGTTGGCGCCGATCAGAGTGACGATTTCTCCCTCGTGCAGGACGAGGGACACTCCGCGCAGCGCCTCGATGGCGCCGTAGAAGACCCGCAGATCGCGAACCTCGAGCACCGGGTCCCGCGGCATCGTCCCGGACGGCAGCGTCATGCGCCCCCCAGGTACGCCTCGATCACCTTCGGGTTCGACTGGATCTCCGCCGGCTTTCCCACCGCGATCGTCGACCCGTAGTCGAGGACGTGAACCGTCTCGCAGATTCCCATGACGACCTTCATGTTGTGCTCGACGAGCAGCACCGCCATCCCGAAGCGGTCGCGGATCCAGCGGATCAGGTCCATCAGCTGGCCGGATTCCTGGGGATTCATCCCGGCGGCGGGCTCGTCCAAGAGCAGCACCCGCGGCGACGTGGCCATCGCCCGGGCG
>JBBQDF010000439.1:0-3083 GCA_038319475.1 Thermoanaerobaculia bacterium | reverse complement strand
CCCCGAGAGGCTCCTCCTTCCCTTCGGTCAGGAGACTCCTCTCGGGGCGAGCTTAACCACCACTGCGGGTGAATAAGACCTGAGAGTCGTCCCTCCCTTACAAGAGCACGGGAGTCTTTGGGGGGTCCGATTCATTCGGCGTATTCGTCGGAGCCCTGCACCCAGAGGAAGGACTGGAGGTCGATCATGTCGCGGGGGCGGAGGTCCTTGAGGTGCTTGCGTACGAGCGTCGAGAACGTCCGGAGGCTCTCGTAGGTGTCCCAGTTGGGCGCGGAGCGGTAGGCGAACTCGAATCCGTAACGATTCGCGGCGACGCGCGTCACGTTGGGTTTCAGGAAGATGTGGCGATCCGGTTGGGCGAGAAAGCCGAAGACCGTGACCACCGGCCAGGTGAGCACGCGGGTCTGCCGCCGCGGCAGAGACCCGACGACCTCGCACCAGCGCGCAAAGCGTTTTTCAGCACTCGGCTCGCTCCCGTGAAGGAACTGGTACAGCCCTTCGGCGAAGGGCCGCGACCCCGCCGCCGGCTTCAGGGCGTCCCGAAGCGCCATCTTTTCGAAGGAAAAGAGAAGGTTGGTCCGGGATTCGATCCGGACGGCCAGAGCGCCGATCTCCTCGAACCGGCGTCGCTCGAGGAGCGCCCGGAATCGCTCCTCTCCCAGAGACTCCTCCCACTGAGCGTGGGCGGCCGCCTTGTAGTTGCGCTCCCAGTCGAGATAGGTCTCGTCCCGAAACCCCCCCGGAAAGAACCGCAGGAACTTCCGCCGGCATCGCCGCGCGGCGGCGGAAAGGTCAGAAGCCGGGGCACCCGCCCGCGAAACTCGCGTTCTGGCGCGCAACGAGTCGGGAAACGCCATCCCAATCCTCGGTGCAGGGATCGGGCCATCGGGCCAGCAGGTCCGCCAATGCTTCGCACGCCACCAGGGAACAACTGGTTGAGCGGGACAGTCCAACCCGAAACGAGAACGGGTGCCTTTCCCCCGACCGCGTAATCAGCCGAAGTGGCGACTACGCTCGCACCGAGCGGAGTCTCCTGACCAGAGGGAAGGAGGAGCCTCTCGGTGCGGGAGCGGGAGCGAACGGAGGGACCAGGCGGGCGGTCGAGGCCGCATCCGGCCGAGCCGCTCGACGGTGCCTTCGCACACAGCGAAGGCAGGTCCCGTAGTGAGCGGACGCGACGAAAAAAAAGCCCCGCCGAAGCGGGGCGGAAGGGAGAGGCGCGGACTGATCAGCTCTTGATGAGCGAGTTGTTCACAACGACGAACTTGCGGCGTCCGATTTCCGTTCGGCGCGGAGCGACGCCGCCGGGATTGTCGTACGCGTAGATCACGAGGTCGTGCTCGGTGTCGGTCATGTGGGTCGTGTCAATCGGGAAGAAGAACCCGACGTTCGGCGTCGGCACCCGGATGTCGTTGTTCGGGACGTCGGGACGAAACTGTCCGTACGTTCCGGAAGGCGCGTCAAGGGTCGCCACCACCTGGCCGTCGATGTCGAGTTCCAGCCGCGAGATGCCGCCGTCGAAATCGTAGGCCCAGCCGGAGACGACGAACGTCTGATTGATGAACTGGTATTCGTACGGGGAGTCCACGTAGCCAAACGCCGGCCGGTCGGGATTGATCTTCGAGAGGTCGCACAGGATGTCGACCGACATCGCCGCGATCTGAATGACCGTCGCCTCGTCGTCTCCCACGCGCAGGGCCAGGGTGTGCTTGCCGGAACTCGTGTAGCCGGTCACCTGTGCGCCGCCGGCCGCGGCAGGGATCACGACCTGCAGGAGACCCGTAAAAGGATCCTGCTGGAGCGCGAACGCGAAGTTGAAACCGGCGTTATCCGCGTTGACGTACCCCGAGTAGGCGCGCGCCACGTCGGGACGGTTGACCCCATAACAGTTTAAAAGCGCCGCCCCGAGCCGCACGCAGTCGCGCCGGCTGTTGGAAATGGGCTCGCCGTCCAAGAGAAGCTCGACGTACGCGACCTGGCCTTTGTCGAGACGGGAGCCGGTGTCGAGAGCCCACCCCTTGACGATGTTGCTGAAGAAGGAGACGGGCAGCGCCGGCGCACCTGAGGGGCCCGGAGGGAAGCAAGGAGACGGGCAGACGTTCGGCGGCGGGGCGACCGAGAAAGGCGGCTGACAGTTGAGCGAAGCCTTGTCGAGCGGGAAGTCGATCCTGCCGAAAGGGGCGAGGTTGCTGCCGTTGTTGATGATCTGAACGTTCCGCGTGCCGATCACTCGCGCGGTGCCGCTCGAATCGGTGACCCTCACGGAAAAAACGTGCGAGCCATTGACGAACTTGGTGGTGTCGAGGTTCGCGACGAAACCGGAGAAGAGCGCGAACGGCACGTCCGGAAACGCCGCGGCGACATCCGGCCGCGTGGTTCCATAGGTGGCCGTCTGCGGGTTCGTGCCTCCCGATCGCCCTCGTCCCGAGACATCGCCGACGCGCCCGATCGCCCCGGCGACGATCTGTCCGTCGACGAGAAAATCGATGTGGTCGATCCCCTGGTCGTCCAGCGCCCATCCGACGATTGGATATGAGCCGTTGGCCCCCTCGACCGCATTGTCGGCGGGAATGTCGATATAACCGAAGGGTGCCTGGTTGACCGTGTTGTCGACGATGACGGAAACCGGCCCCAGCGTGTACACGCTGCCCGAGGACTCGGTGACCCGGATCGAGATCGAGTGCGGTCCGTTCGACAGGGACCGCGTGTAGAACGAGGTCAGGTATCCCGGCTTCGGCGTCGCGCTGTTGGCATAGTTCGGGAAAGCGTTCAGGACGTCGATTCGAGGCAGGTTCAAGTCCGCCGTGTTCGTCGGGAGGGAATTGCCGTCCACGAAAAGATCGATCCGGTCGACCTTGTTGAAGTCGAGGACCCACCCCGCGACCCGGACCACCCCGGAGACCCGCTGGCCCGCCGTGGGCTCGTCGATGACTCCGATCGGCTGCGCCGCCGCCATGGCGGACGCGAGCAGACCGGCAACCGTCAGAAGCGCCAGATGGCTGGGCCCCGTCTTCATTCGCTCTCCTCCCGAAAAAGTAAGAAAAGAATGGCCAAATTTCTGCGGAAAGTCAAGCGTTCGAAGA
>JBBQDF010000438.1:0-3095 GCA_038319475.1 Thermoanaerobaculia bacterium | reverse complement strand
AGAAAAAGGCCGGCGGTTTCCCGCCGGCCTTTCGATTCCGGAAAAGAGTTACTTCGAGGACGGGGTCGTCGAGGCGGCCGCGCCGGTCGTCGACGTGGTCTTCCGGTGCTTCCTGGTGGTGTGCTTCTTCCTCGACGTCATCTTTCTGCCCGACATGCTCGACCGCGTCTGGGTGGTCGTCGTGGTGCCGGTCGTAGTGCTCGGGGAAGACTGACTGCCGGTCATTCCGGTCGTGGTGGTGGTCGACTGACCGCTCGTCGAGGAAGTCTGCGCGAAGACTCCCATCGGGAATGCCAGCGCCGCGGCGATGGCAACGGAAGACAGGACGGACTTCTTCATTGGACGCCTCCTTCAAGCCCCGTCGCAAAACGCATCGGGGATGGCGCGCACTTTACGAGCGGGGGGATGAACGGGGTGTGAACGACAGAGCGTCTTCCTCCGGTTCCGGGGGGCCGATCGAAGTGCGCGTGCGGCGGAGCAAAAAAAAGGCGTGCCGTTGCCGGCACGCCTGGATCCGCAAAGCGGGTGTCTTACTTGACGGGAGCCTTGGTGACTTCGGTCGTCACGGTGGTCTTCGACTTGCTGCCCTTCCGGTTGGACTTTTTGTGGGTCTTCCTGGTGGTCTTCATCCTGGAGCCGTCCGCCGCCATCTTCGAGTCGGTGGACTTCGTCTCGGACGACATCGTGGAGGAGGTCGTCGCCGTCGGGGCTGCCATCGGCTTGTCGGCGGGCTTCGTGGCGGCCGTCTGGGCGAAGAGACCCGTCGGAAGGGCCACAGCGACGCCGAGCGCGAGGATACGGGCGATGTTTCTGTTCATTTCGATTCTCCTTTCGAGCACGGCGCAAAAGGCGCCGGCCGTTTGACAAAAGGAGTCTAGGGACACGGGGGTGAACGCACCATGAATCGAGCAGAAGATTAGAAAACTCACAATTCGGATAATCGGATGAAGAGCCGGGAAACCGACACGACCGGCACCGGCTGCCAGGCTGCTAGTCTGCCGCGGCCATGCCGTTTTCGGAAGTCGAAGGGCCGCACGAAACAGCCGGGGGTCAACCGGTGTCGGCGGCGGACCGGCCGCCACCCCGTCCTGATCCCCACTCGTACTCGAACCCGGATCGTGTGCGCGTCTGCCACATCGCACTCGATCTCGACGTCCGCTTCGACACGCGCACGCTGGCCGGCACCGCGCTGCTGTCTTTCGAGCGGCCCGATCCCGAGGCGCGCGAGATCCTCCTCGACACCCGGGATCTCGAGATCACGTCGACCGAGATCCGCGGCAGAAGCGGCGCCTTTTCGGCGGCCTCGTTTTCCGTTGGACCGGCGGATGCGATCCTCGGGGCCCGGCTGCGCGTCGAGCTGCCCGAAGGGGCGACGCGCGTCCGGATCCGCTACGAGACGTCGCCCCGCGCCTCCGCGCTTCAGTGGCTGGCCCCGGAGCAGACGGCGGGGCGCGCGCTCCCTTACCTCTTCACCCAGTCGCAGGCGATTCACGCGCGCAGCTGGATCCCGCTGCAGGACACCCCCGGCGTCCGGCAGACCTGGTCGGCAAAGGTCCGTGTTCCCGCGGGTTTGACGGCTCTGATGAGCGCCGCGCGCCGCACGCCGGGGTCGGACGGGGCGTTTTCCTTCGAGATGACGTCGCCGGTACCGTCGTACCTGATCGCGCTCGCGGTCGGCGACCTGGCGTTCTCGCCGCTCGGCCCCCGGGCGGGAGTGTGGTCCGAGCCATCCATCCTTCCCGCAGCGGCCTGGGAGTTCGCCGACACCGAGGCGATGATCGATGCGGCGGAGCTTCTTTTCGGGCCGTACCGGTGGGAGCGTTACGAGCTGCTGGTCCTGCCGCCGAGCTTCCCCTACGGAGGGATGGAGAACCCGCGGCTGACCTTCGCGACACCGGCGCTTCTCGCGGGCGATCGCAGCCTGGTGGACGTGGTCGCGCACGAGCTCGCGCACTCGTGGTCCGGCAATCTCGTGACCAACGCGACGTGGAGCGACTTCTGGATGAACGAAGGGTTCACGAGCTATTGCGAGCGCAGAATCGTCGAGCGCGTGTTCGGACGGGATCGCGCCGAGATGGAATGGGTGCTCGGCCGTCAGACGCTGGAGGAGCTCTCCTTGACCCTCCCGCCCGGGGACCTCGCGCTTCGCATCGACGCCGCGGGACGGGACCCGGACATGGCCCTCTCGGAGGTCGCGTACGAAAAGGGAGCGCTCCTCCTCCTCACGATCGAGCAGGCGGTCGGGCGCGAGCGGTTCGATCCGTTTCTTCGCGGCTGGTTCGACGGGCACGCGTTTCAAAGCGTCACGAGCGAAGACTTCCGGCACGGACTGGACGGGCGGCTGTTTTCGGGCGGGCGCCCCGCCGGGCTCGATCTGGACGCATGGCTGACGTCTCCATCGATCCCCGCGGGCGCGGCGGCGCCATCCTCAAACGCCTTCGCACGTGTGGACGCGCTGCGCGCGGAGTGGCTTTCCGGCTCCCTCCCGGCTGAGGCGTTGCCCGGAACGCGGTGGAGCACGCTCGAGTGGCTTCGCTTCCTGCGAAACCTTCCCGCCGATCTGGCGCCCGGAAAGGCGTCGGCGCTCGACTCCGCATTCGGACTGTCCGCGGCGAGAAACACGGAGATCACTTTTCAGTGGCTTCTCCTCGGGATCCGAAGCGGGTACCCGGGCACGGCTCCGCGCCTGGAGACGTTTCTCACCTCGACCGGCAGGAGGAAATATTTGAAGCCTCTTTACGAGGCGCTCGCGAAAACCCCCGCCGGAAAAGAACGGGCCGACTCGATCTACCGGCGCGCCCGCTCGGGATATCACCCGATCGCCGTGGAAACTGTCGATACAATCCTCTCGTGGAAGCCGGAGGAATCGATGGGACGGTGACGCGCGTCGCGAGCGCCTGCCCCCTCGACTGTCCGGACGCCTGCAGCCTGGAGGTGGAAGTCGAGAACGGGATGGCGGTTTCCGTCGGAGGAACCCGCGCGAACCCGTTGACCGCCGGCTACATCTGCGCCAAGGTCCGCCGCTTTCCGGAACACGTCCACGGGCCCGCGCGGGTGCGCTTTCCCGGCGTCCGCACCGGGCGCAAGGGCGAAGG
>JBBQDF010000437.1:0-3102 GCA_038319475.1 Thermoanaerobaculia bacterium | reverse complement strand
TTGGTGCCTCGTGCCGGATGGTTTGGTGGAGCCTCCCGTTGGGGGCGGGTGAGCTAACGCTGTGCGCGGACGCGACGGTGGAGGAGCCTCCCGATGCGGGAGCCATCGCGAACGGAGGGACGAGCCGAGCGGTCGAGGCCGCATCCGGCCGAGCGGCTCGGCGGTCGGCGAAGCCGACGTCCCGCAGAGAGCGGAGGCGACGGTAGCGGAGGCGACGTTACTCGACCGTCACCGACTTGGCGAGATTCCGTGGCTGATCGACGTCGCAGCCGCGGCGCACGGCGATGTGGTACGCGAGAAGCTGGAGCGGAACGATCGAGACGATCGGCTGGAGCTCGGGGATCGTTTCCGGGAGGACGATCACGTCGTCGGCCAGGTCGCGGACCTCGTCGTCTTCGCGCGTCGTGACGACGATCGACACGCCGTCCCGCGATTTGACCTCGCGAAGATTCGAAAGGGTCTTGTCGCGCCAGCGGTCGTGAGGTGCCAGGACCACGACCGGAAGGTTCTCGTCCACGAGAGCGATCGGTCCGTGCTTCATTTCGCCCGCGGGATAGCCCTCGGCATGGATGTACGAGATCTCCTTCAGCTTCAGCGCCCCTTCCAGGGCGACCGGGTAGTGCAGACCGCGGCCCAGAAAGAGAAAGTCATGCGCGCCGTGGTACTCGCGGGCGAGCTGTTCGAGCCGGGGCTCGAGCTGCAGGGTGTCCTTGAGCGCGCGGGGAAGCGCCGCCAGCGCGTCGCGTTCTTCGACGGTCAACCCCCGGCCGAGGCCCCGCGCCTCCCGCAGCTTCGCCGCGAGCAGAAAAAGCACGGCGAGCTGCGTCGTGAAGGCCTTCGTCGACGCGACCCCGATCTCCGGGCCCGCATGGGTGGGAAACACGGCGTCGGCCATCCGGGCGATCTGGCTGCCGGGCGCGTTCACGATCGCCCCGATCGGCGCCCCCTGGCGCCTCGCCTCGGAAAGCGCGGCGACCGTGTCCGCTGTCTCTCCCGATTGCGAGATGCCGAAGGTCAGAGTCCGCTCGTCGACGACGGGATGCCGGTACCGGAACTCGCTTCCATAGTCCACTTCGACCGGAATCCGGGCCATCCCCTCGATCAGGAACTTCCCGATCAGCGCGGAATGCCAGGACGTTCCGCAGGCCAGAAGCAGCACGCGATCGAAGCCCGCAACTCGCTCGGCCGTCAGAAGAGGGCTGTCGATCAGGAGCTCGCCCGATCCCAGGGCGACCTTGCCCCCGAGCGTCTCGGCGATAGCGGTCGGCTGCTCGTGGATTTCCTTGAGCATGAAGTGACGGTAGCCGGCCTTTTCGGCGGAGACCGCATCCCAGAGGATCCGGTGCGGAGGACGGTCGAGCGCGGAGCCGTCGCCGTCGATCACCCGCACACCCGAGGCGTCCACGCGCGCGAGATCTCCGTCTTCCAGGAACACCACGTCGCGCGTCCACGGCACGAGGGCGACCGGGTCCGACGCAATGTAGTTCTCTCCGGACCCGAGGCCGAGCACGATGGGGGGGCCGCTGCGCGTGGTGACCAGGACCCCGGGCTCGCGGCTGGACGACACGACAAGCGCGTAGGCGCCGGTGAGCCGCTTCGCGGCCTCCCGCACCGCCTCGAGGAGATCTCCACGGAACGCCGCCTCCACCTCGTGCGCGAAAACCTCCGTGTCGGTGTCGCTCGTGAACCGGTGGCCCTTCGCGGCGAGCTCCGCCTTGCGCTCTGCAAAATTTTCGAAGATGCCGTTGTGCACGACGACGATGTCCCCCGAGCAGTCGCGGTGGGGGTGCGCGTTCGCCTCGGTCGGCCGGCCGTGCGTCGCCCACCGCGTATGGCCGATCCCCGTCTTTCCCGCCGAAGATGCGGCGCCGAGCTTCTCCACCAGGCGCCCGAGCTTCCCCGGGGCCCGATGGACCTCGAAGCTGCCGTTGGACAGCGTCGCGATGCCGGCGGAATCGTAACCGCGGTACTCGAGCCGCTTCAGGCCCTCGAGCAGCAGGGGCGCCGCCTCCTGCGGCCCGACGTATCCGACGATGCCGCACATCAGATCTTCGCCAGCAGGACCGAGACGCGGGAATCGGCGGCCGAAAACGTCATGAGACCACCTTAACCCGGATGTTACGAGTTGAGGGTCGAGAGTTGAGTGTTGGGAGTCGGGAGTTCAGCGTCGAGCGTTGCGCGTTCGGCGTCGCGAGGGCGCGGGAAGGTCGGCGGCCGGGCCCTGATCTGCATTCATTCCCGTTTCCCGTTTCCCGATCTCGCTCCCTTTTCCTTCAATGCGGTTTTCCCTTTCGCCGCCCGGTCCAGCCCTCGACGTTCTTCTGAGGCTCACGGGAGATTCCCAGCGCCCCCGCGGGGACGTCCCTCGTGATGGTCGATCCCGCGCCGACATACGCGCCGGCGCCCACCGTCACGGGCGCCACGAGCTGCGAGTCGCTTCCGACAAAGGCGCCTTCCCCGATCTCCGTCCGGTGCTTCTTCTCCCCGTCGTAATTGCAGGTGATGACGCCGGCTCCGATGTTCGCCCCCGCGCCGATGTCCGCGTCGCCCAGGTAAGCGAGGTGCGAAGCCTTCGCGCCGCGGCCGAAAACCGCCTTCTTCGTCTCGACGAAGTTACCGATTTTCACCGCTTCGCCGAGGACCGTCCCCGGCCGCAACCGCGCGAACGGCCCCACGTGCGCTCCCGCGCCCACGATCGCGCCGTCCAAGTCGCAGTGCGGGCCGACGACGGCACCGGGTTCCAGAAGCGAGTCCGCGATTCGGGTGAACGGGAGGACCTCCGCTCGGGCCGAGATCACGGTCGAGCCCTCCAGACACACGAACGAGTGAACGACGGCGTCGGCCTCGAGGCGGACGAGCGGCCCGATTCTGGCCGTTCCCGGGTCGAGCAGCGTCGCTCCGGCGTCTAACGCACGATGGACCGCCCGGGTATTCTCGATCCCTTCCGCCTCCGCCAGGTCGCGGCGCGTGTTGATGCCCCAGGCCTCTCGCCAGTCGGCCGCCGCGATCGCGTCCACGCGGCCGCCCTTTCCGGCCAGGTAGCCGATCGCGTCCGTCAGAAAGTACTCGCCACTCTTCGGGTCCCTCTCGAGCGCGTCGACC
>JBBQDF010000436.1:0-3108 GCA_038319475.1 Thermoanaerobaculia bacterium | reverse complement strand
GGGCCGCAACATCCAGGAGCCTCGCGGACGGCAGGACAGGTGCCGTGATCGGCCCTGCGCGCGGAGAGATTTATTTTCTATCTCTGATCTTCGTGGCGATGTTCGTCGTCGTGCCGATTTTCCTGGTGGTTCTTCTCCTGCGGGAAATCTTTCGTCCTGATTCAGGCGGCACCGGGCCTCTCTGTTTCTGCCAGCGGGAGTCGGTGAGCTCGCATCTGTCGATCGGCTGGAACTGCTTTCGGCCCTCGGATGTATTTCCCTGGCGTACCAGGCGCGACGCCAGGACCAGCCGTCGCAGCGGGGACCGGTCCGGAGCTCTAGTGGCGCCGGACACCGCTTCTGCGGCATTGCAAACGGGTAGACTGAACGTGACCGGGGCGTAGCGCAGCGGTAGCGTACCTGCTTTGGGAGCAGGTGGTCGCCGGTTCGATCCCGGCCGCCCCGACCAGCACCGTCGCCCCCGCTCACTGCGGGAGCTGCCGTTCGCTGACGGCGAACGGCACCGGCCGGTGGCTCGGCCGGATGCGGCCTCGACCGCCGGCCTGCTCCCTCCGTTCGCTTCGGCTCCCGCGTGCGACTTCGCTCCGAGAGCGGCGGCTTTCTCCGCCGCGGCACGCCCCGCCGCGAGCTCGACCGGAGAGGGAGGCGCCCAGATCGGGTGGTACCAGGTCATCGCGACTCCCCAGTGGGCCATCCCGCAGAAGGAGTCCCGCTCGGCGACCGCCGCGAAAGCGTTGCGGGCCTCCTCGTAGCCGAACGAGTGAAGGAGCGCGACCGCTCGCGTGAAGGCGGGCTGGATATCGGGTTTGCAGGAGACGGAAAAGTGGACCGTGCCGAGTGACTCGCCGCCTGCATGGTGGTGCGCGTGGTCCTCCTGTGCGGAAGCCCTCAGAGTGACGCCAGAGGCCAGCGCGACCGCGGCGAGGATTCGTGGAAGGGTCATAGTGTGGGACCTCCCTTGTTGTGGGTGGTGGATTCGCCCGGATTCTAAGACGTGCCCTTCGCGCCGCGCCGCGGCGAAGTCTTGAATCCGCCGTGGCGGCGAGGTTTTTCGGAGCACAATCTGCCGATGACATCGAAGCGCCGGCGGTGTCTGCGGTTTTTCGCGCCGGTTTTGATCGTCTTCGGTGTCGCGGCCGTCGTCCTCGTTCGGTCGACGAGATGGCTCGCATCCCTCGGAGGGCGTGTCACGGGCGTCCGGCTCGAACGCGCCAGGCGCTCGCCTCAATGGCGCAACGGAAAGTTTCGCAATTCTGAGGCGACGCGCACTGTCGCGGGGTCGTACCGTGAGATGGTCCGGAGGCAACTGTTCGGTCCCGAGAAGCGCCAGCCCTCCGGTCCCATCCCGGTGGTGGCGCGCGCGACGAGTGATTACGCGAAGCCGCCCGCCTCGGGCCTGCGCGCGACGTGGATCGGCTGGTCCTCCGTCCTCGTCGAGATAGACGGACGGATCGTCCTCACGGATCCGGTGTGGAGCGAACGATGTTCTCCCTCGACGATCGTGGGTCCCAGGCGATTTCATGCTCCTCCGATCGCGATCGAGGATCTGCCGCGCGTGGATCTCGTGATCATTTCCCACGATCATTACGACCACCTCGACATGCCGACGGTGCAGGCCCTCGCGGCGCGCGGGACGCACTTCGCGGTGCCGCTCGGAATCGGCGCGCATCTCGAGCGCTGGGCTGTTTCCGCTTCCCAGACTCACGAGCTCGACTGGAACGAAACGCTCACCTGGAACGACCTCTCCGTCACATCGACTCCGGCGCGGCATTACAGAGGCCGGAACCCGAGGCACGGAAACGAGACCCTCTGGACGTCCTGGGTCGTCCGAGGACCCCGTCACCGGATTTTCTTCAGCGGAGACAGCGGCTACTCCGAAGCATTCGCCGCCCTCGGTGCGCGACACGGCCCGTTTGATCTGACCCTGATCAAGATCGGCGCTCGGACCCAACGTGGTCCGAGATCCACATGACGCCGGAAGAGGCGGTGCAAACGCATCGCGATGTGCGCGGCAGGGTCATGCTTCCTGTCCACTGGGGAACATTCAACCTGGCTTTCCATGCGTGGCGGGAGCCGGCCGATCGGGCCTTCGCCGCCGCGTCCGGAAGCGGCGTGCAGATCGCGATCCCGAGGCCCGGCGAGTTCGTAGAGCCATCGACAGAACGCGCGCCGCAGGAACCCTGGTGGGACAAGCTTTGAGCCTCTCTTCGCAGGAATGAGGGTTGACACGGATTTTCGACGCAGATTGATAGACACGTCGCAGTCAGGGAAGCGATGACTTCCTCGAAACCCCGGCGCCGGTCACCCGCAGCGCAGAGGAACCGGAAAAGGCCGAACCCGACGAAGGAAGGCTACGAGCCCGCCGCCGCGGCGTACTACGACGCCAGCGAAGCGGAGCTGCGGAGGGAGTCGGGGGACGTCGCCTTTTATCTGGATCTCGCCCGAAAAAGCGGAGGGCCCGTTCTCGAACTCGGGTGCGGATCCGGGAGGGTCCTGCTTGCCATGGCCCGCGATGGCTTTGAATGCACCGGTGTGGACTCCTCCGCCGCGATGCTGGCCGAGCTGCGCCGGAAGAGGCCGCCGCAAACTCTCACGCTGAAACGGGCCGCCATGGAATCCTTTCGGCTCCCCGGTCGCAGGTTCAGTCTCGTCTTCTCGGCGTTTCGCGCTTTCCAGCACCTGCACGAGCCGGCCGCTCAGCTCGCCTGCCTGGCGCGGGTCCGGGAGCATCTGGCGCCCGGAGGAGTCTTCGCGTTCGACGTTTCCGCTCCCTATCTGCCCGCCATCGCGCGGCCCGAAATCCCGGAGTTCGAAGAGATGCGGTTCATGCGTGCGGGCGAGGAGATCGTCCGGCGGTCCCGCGCGGAAATCGACCACGTCCGGCAGATCGTTCACATTTTCTTCCGCTACGACCGGCGCCGCGGCGAAAGACGCCTTCCGATGCGCCGGGCGAGCTTCCGACAGCGATACTTCTTCCGGTACGAGCTCGAGCACCTGCTGGCCCGGGCGGGCTTCGAGCGGATCGAGGTGTACGGGGGCTTCGACCGGCGGGCCTACGACTACGTTTCGGGCGAGACGGTGGTCGTCGCCCGGGCTCCGGAGGTCTGA
>JBBQDF010000435.1:0-3113 GCA_038319475.1 Thermoanaerobaculia bacterium | reverse complement strand
CCTTGTCATCTGTTTACACACTCGACAACCGGCGACTCGAGAACTTTCTCGAGCGGCACAAGGCTTACTACGCCTACTCGGGCGAGATCGAGATCGACCGGTTCCTGCGCGAGGTCCTTCAGAAGGCCAACGAGTTCGTCCCATCGGCGGCCGGCTCGATCCTCTTAGACGACCCGAGCACGAAGAACAACGACGACCGGCTGGAAAACGACCTCGTTTTCATCGCCACCTTCGGCGCCGACGGGGACGCGCGCCTCGCCCGCCGCATCAACGCACGTATCGGGATCGCCGGGCACGTTTACTCGACCGGCGCCGGGTACATGACGGAAGACGTCGTCGACGACCCCTACTTCTACCCCACCTACGAGGCTCCGAGCTTCCAGACCCGGTCGGTCCTCTGCGTTCCGATCCGGATCGAGGCGGCGGTCTGCGGGGTCCTGGAGCTCGTCAACCGCGTGGGCCCGGGCGGATTTCGGGAGAAGGACCGGCGCCTCCTCGAGATCTTCGCCGATTACGCTTCAATCTCGATCCAGAACCTGCTCGACGCGCGGCGGGCTTTCGAAGTCGCCAAGCGCGACGGCTTGACCGGGCTCTACAACGAGAGATATCTCCACCTCCGATTGACTCAGGAGCTCTCCCGGATTTCGCGGGACGGCGGGGACCTCTGCATCATCTTTCTCGACCTCGACAACCTGAAGTCCGTCAACGACAGGCACGGGCATCTCGCCGGCAGCCAGGTGCTCCGGGAAGTCGGGTACGTCTTAAAACGCACGGTCACGGACCAGCGGGCGACGCTGACGCGATACGGAGGCGACGAGTTCGTCCTCATTCTTCCCGGCCACTCGCTCGCCGAAGGGATGGAAACCTCGGAGCGCATTCGGGAGGCCATCCGGTCGGCGACGTTCCTCTCCCGGCCCTATGGGTTCAACAGCCCGGCCTTGAATCTCCAGGAGACGATCACGGCGTCGCTCGGCGTTTCTTCGGTCCGCACGCACGCGACCGTCCCGGCCGCCGTCGAGCAGCAGAAGAACGAGCTCTTGCGCGCGGCCGACCAGGCCCTCTACCAGGCGAAAGAGGGGGGGAAGGATCGGAGCGCCTCGGCCCGTCCGCTCGAGATGCGCGTCGGGGGCTGACGCCTCCCCGTCCCGCGGTCGCAGGCCCGGGTTTTGCGGCCGTTTCGCCGTGCTATCTTCGTTTTCCGGCGCTTTGCGGGCACTTTGACCTTCTGAGGACCGCATGACCACTATCTCCAAGACACGGACGGATCTCTCTCCCGAAGACGTGCTCGACGCGCTCTCGAAGCACATCCTCGTCGACGGGTACCACGTCGTCATGGATCTCGAGAGGAGTCGCGGGGCGTACCTCTACGATGCGCGGAGCGGCCGCCCTCTGCTCGACTTCTTCACGAATTTCGCGACGTTCCCGATCGGCTACAACCACCCGAAGCTGGACGACCCGGAGTTTGGCGCAAATTTGCTGAACGCGGCGAGGACCAAGCCCGCGAACAGCGACATCTACACCAGCCTGTACGCCGACTTCGTGGAGACCTTTTCGAGGCTCGCGATTCCGACGAGCCATGCGGACCACCTCTTCTTCGTCGAGGGGGGCGCGATGGCCGTCGAGAACACTCTGAAGACGGCGTTTGACTGGAAGGTCCGGAAAAATCTGGCGCGTGGGGGCCCCGCCCGAGGCAGCCAGATCCTGCATTTCAAGAACGCGTTCCACGGCCGCTCGGGCTACACACTGTCTCTGACCAACACGGCCGACCAACGCAAGACCCAGCACTTCCCGATGTTCTCGTGGCCGCGGCTCTCCTGCCCGGCGCTCAGGTTTCCGATCACGCCGGAGATCTCCGAAGAGGTCGCCCGCGCCGAGGAAGCCGTCGAGCGCGAAATCCGGGCTGCATGCGAGGCCAACCGTGACGACATAGCCGCCTTGATCCTGGAGCCGATCCAGGGAGAGGGGGGAGACAACCATTTCCGCCCCGAGTTTTTCCACCGCCTGCGCTCGCTCGCCGACGAGCTCGAGTTTCTCCTGATCTTCGACGAAGTGCAGACGGGGGTCGGGTTGACGGGCTCCATGTGGTGCTGGCAGCAGATGGGCGTCGAGCCCGATCTCTTCTGCTTCGGAAAAAAAACGCAGGTCTGCGGAATCGCGTCGAATCACCGGATCGACGACGTGGACAACGTCTTCAAGATTTCCTCCCGGATCAACTCGACCTGGGGCGGCAATCTCGTCGACATGGTCCGGTGCGAGAAGTACCTCGAGGTCATCGAAGAAGAAAACTTAGTCGAGAACGCGCGCGTCGTCGGCGAGTACTTCCTGGGAAGGCTCTCCGAAATGGCTCAGGAGTTTCCGGGCGCCGTCTCGAACGTCCGCGGACGCGGCCTCTTCCTGGCGTTCGATCTTCCCGACAAGGTGACGCGCGACAAGACCCTCGCTTCGTGCCTCGAGCACGGCCTGATCGGTCTCGCGTCCGGATCCTCGGCGATTCGCTTCCGGCCCTCCCTCGCGCTCTCCCGCGACGAGGCGGACGAGGGGGTCCGCAAGCTGCGACGGGCGCTGGGGGCGGCAAGGTAAACGTCGCCTCCGCTCTCTCCGGGACGTGGCGTGGGCCGCGGGCGGCGGGCCCGGGCGCCGGCGCGACCTCCAACTGGGCGCTGCCGCGCGCCATGGGCCCAGAGCGGATTGCCGTCCTCCCACGGGCGAGCCTCCTGGGTGCATCGCCGTCGATGCTGCAGGTGAAAGCTGGGGTAAGGATTGGCCCGGCCAGCGGCGGGCGTCATTGCCGAACAACGAGTACCGGTCATTCCGACGCCTCGCAGGACCAAGAATAACCGTGGCGAATGAACAGCTGCGGGTCGGTTCAAACGATGGCTTAATCCGGGATCCGCATCATGACACGATGCGCAATGCAATGCTGTTTCTGCTGTTCGGGCTCAGCCTGGGTACGCCGACGCGTGCTTCGGATTTTCCGGTCTGCACACCGGCCCAGGATGGACGTCTCGCCTGTCTGTCTGGGCGGCTCTGCTCCTGCCGCCTCATCCGTGGCGGCAGCATCACCGGTCAGCGCGACCGGCATGCCTGGGATTGCGGAATCCTTCGGCCGGTCT
>JBBQDF010000434.1:0-3118 GCA_038319475.1 Thermoanaerobaculia bacterium | reverse complement strand
TCGCCGGGGACGCTCTACGCGGGAACCGACGGCGGAGTCTTCAAGAGCCAGGACGGCGGCATCAGCTGGGGCGCCATCAACAACGGAATGACCGGGTTCACGATCTATGCCCTCGCGATCGACCCGGCGGCGACCGGCACGCTCTACGCGGGCACCAACGCCGGTGTCTTTCGAACGATCAACGGTGGAAACTCCTGGACCGCCCAGCGCGCCGGGCTTGGAAAAATTGACGTTCAGGCAATCGCCCTCGACCCGACGAATCCGCGCGTCCTGTACGCCGGCACGCGGGCCGGGGGGGTGTTCCGCAGCGCCGACTCGGCAGCCAGTTGGACCGCGTCGAGCAACGGGCTCGCGAGCCCCGACGTGCGCTCCATCGCGGTGGATCCTTCGGCCCCCGGCACTCTTTTTGCCGGCACGGCGGCGGGAATCTCGAAATCGACCGATGGCGCGGCCAGCTGGAGCAGCCGGGTCTCCGCCAACGTGCGCTCGCTCGCGATGGACCCGCTCACGCCCGCCACGATCTACGCCGGGGCGGAGGGTCTCTTCACCAACTCGGGTGTTTTGAAGAGTGGGGACGGCGGAGCGACCTGGACCCCGATGAATGCGGGTCTCGGCAGCGTGCCCGTCCGGTCCGTCGCGATCCGCCAGAACCAGCCGGCGACCGTTTTCATCGGAACCGCCGGAACCGGAATCTTCACCTCGACGGATGGCGGGGGGAGCTGGCGGCAGATTCCGGGAAGCCCCTCGAGCGCGAATACGGTCGTGCTGGATCCGGCGGGCTCGAACGTCTACGTCGGCGCGCCCACTGGTTTTTTCCGCAGTCCCGACGACGGCAGGAACTGGCGGCAGGAAAACGTCAACTTCGCGACCTTCACCGTTAACGGCCTCGTGATCGACCCGGCGTCGCCGGTGATCCTCTACGCCGGCGTCGGGCGCCCGGGAAGCTCGGGCGGGGGAATCTACAAGACCGTCAACGGCGGGGCCGGCTGGGCCCCGTCCGGGAACGGGCTTCCCGACAAGACGGTGCAGGCGCTCGCGGTCGACGCCGGCCCTCCGACGACGCTCTACGCGGGTACGACCGGCGCGGGAGTCTTTAAGAGTCAGGACGCCGGAGCGAACTGGACGCCCGCGAGCAGCGGACTCTCGACGGGGACCGTCATCTCGTTTGGCGTGGCGGGCTCCGGTCTGGTCTACGCGGGAACCGACGCTGGCGTTTTCCGCAGCGCCAACTTCGGCGCGACGTGGACAGCCACGAGCGCGGGACTGCCGAACATGAACGTGCAGGCCCTGGCGGTTCATCCCTCGACTCCCAACACGGTTTTCGCGGGAACGCCGGGCGGCGTCTTCCGGACGACGGACGGGGGCGCGAACTGGTCCCCGTCGAGCCAGGGGCTCGCGAACATCGGCGTGCTCACGCTGCTCGTCGATCCCGTCTCCGCTTCCACGGTGTACGCGGGAACGTTCTCGACGCTGACGACGGGAACGCTCGCGGGATTCGGCGTCTATCGCAGCGTCGACGCGGGAGCGAGCTGGGCACCGTTTAACGGAGGCATCCAGGGGCTCGCCGTCACGGCGCTCGCAAGCGACCCCTCAGGCCTGACGCTTTACGCCGGCACGCCGGTGGGCGTGTACCGCGCGCAGCGCGGCGGGAGCACCTGGTCGGGGGTCAACGAGGGCCTTTCCGAAGTCGTGAATACGATCGCGGTCGATCCGACGTCCCCCTCGACGGTCTACGCGGGAACGATCCGGGACAGCGCGTTCAAGGCGGCGTTCGTTGGCGGGACGGCGGGCTGCACCTCCGGGCCCTCGACGCTCTGTCTGAACGACAACCGGTTCCGGGTCGACGTGACGTGGCGCGCGGTGAATGTGGGGACGGCCGGAGTCGGGATCGCGGTCCCGCTCACGGGAGACACGGGCGCCTTCTGGTTCTTCTCGAGCGGGAACATCGAGCTCGTGCTGAAGGTGGTCGACGGCCGAGCCTTCAACGGAGCGTTCTGGGTTTTTTACGGCGCCATGTCGGATGTGTCCTACACGATCAACGTGACGGACACGTTGACGGGGGCGAGAAAGACGTACGAGAACCCGCAGGGGCAGCTCACCAGCATCGCGGACACCGCGGCATTCCCGAGCGCTTCCGCGTCAGCGATCGCCGCTCCCTCCGCTCCCGCTCTCTCCTCCCCGGCCCGCACGGCGGAGACCGCCGATCCGTTGTCGAGGGAGGCCGCATGCGTCGCGGATCCTTCCACCCTGTGCTTAAACGGCAACCGTTTCCGGGTCCAGGTCAACTGGTCCGCGCCGAAAATCGGGCGCAGCGGGATCGGACAGGCGGCTCCCCTGGCCTCGGACTCCGGGTCTTTCTGGTTCTTCACGGCGGGAAATCTCGAGCTGAATCTGAAGGTCGTGGACGGCCGCGCCGTGAACGGGCACTTCTGGGTGTTCTTCGGGGCGCTGTCGAACGTCCAGTACACGATCACCGTGACCGACACGGAGTCGGGCGCGCAGCGCACCTACTCGAACCCGCAGGGAACGCTCGCGAGCGTCGCCGACACCTCCGCGTTCTGATAGCCGGAAGATCGGGGAGGGAGGAGGGTCGCCCCTTCTTCCTCCCGCTTCCTCTTCCATCCCGGAAACGTCAGCCCGCCGCGCGCAGGAGGCTCACGACCCGCTCGACTTCCCCAAGGTCGTTGCCGGCGTGAGGCGAAAAACGCACGGCCCCTTCCCGGGGCGACACGATGACTCCCGCCCGCTCGAGCCTTTTCGCGGCCTCCCGGGAATCCCGGTCCGGTGGGATGGCCGCGAGGATCCCCGAGGCGAGGGGCTCGGGTGACGCGATCGTCCACCCGAGGGATGCCAGGCCGCGAGCCAGCGCCGCGATCATTTCCTGAATGCGCGCCTCGATCGTTTGAGGAGTCATCTCCGCGATCAGGTCGAGCGCGGCGGAAAAACCCATGATCTGCGCCGTCGGGAGAGAGCCGGCTTCGTAGCGCCGGCCCCCGGAAAAGAAGTCGAGCGCGTACTCGAGGTAGCTCTGATCGTTCCGCACGTTCCACCATCCTCCGAAGGGGGGCGGGAGGCGGTCCCGCGCGTTCTCCGAGACGAAGAAAAGCGCGCAGGCCTC
>JBBQDF010000433.1:0-3118 GCA_038319475.1 Thermoanaerobaculia bacterium | reverse complement strand
AAACTCCCCGACCTCAGCTTCAGCTACGATCCTACCGCGCTCTACCAAGACCGCGACGTCAAGAGACAGCTCCTCGATCCCGCCTACCTCCAGACCGTCACTGTCTCCTCCACCCTCCCGCCCTCGGGCGGCTACCACTATGGGAAAGAAGCCATGCGCGACGGCGACCTCCGAACCGCCTGGGTAGAAGGCGCAAAGGGCCCCGGCCTTGGCGAAACCATCGCCCTCGAGTTCAAAGAGAGCTACCTCACCGAGCTGGCCCTCCTGAACGGCTACCTCGCCGACGAAACCCTTTACTACGCGAACGCCCGGATCAAGAAACTGCGGGTGGAACTGGAGCTGGGTGAAGGCGCTGAGCCTAACGAGAAAAAGAAGCAATTCGAAGTCACCCTGCCCGATCGTCCCTACAAGGACTTCAACCCCCGCTTTCCCTTCGCTGCGGCAGATTGGATCGTCCAGCATCCCCAAGGCGCTGGCTTCATCGACCGGGTAAAGCTGACCATCCTCGAAGTCTATCCCGGCCGGGAGTACGAGGACACCGCGATCACCGAGATCTATCTCTGCGGTTTCGGGAGGCGTTAGGGACGGTGTCGAGGATTAAAACTCAGCGCGGAATAGTGCCTTGATCCCTGCCAGCGGTTTCCAATCATCCGACTCAAAATCGAAGTAAAAGTCCTCGCTGGAGAGCTCACCCCGCGAAAGCATTCTCTGCACAGTCATTTCGCTGAGGTCACCTAGATCTTCCCCGTTTCTGCCAATACGGAAGCTTCGCTCAGGCTCCTGTTCTATAGCCGCGATACCGCGCGCGGCGGCTTCCTCGATGTGCTGATAGAGCATCGCCACCGCTTTCTTGAAATCATCGGCTATACCGCACCGCGAGAGCTGGATGATTTCGTTCAATCCCGTGCCGCTTGTCAGATGGACCTCATCATAGAGGCAAATCGGTAGCTCGCGATTGTTGGCGAAACGCCGATCGGGGCCGCCTTTCTTGTTCACGTATTGCCACGTGCGGTCGACCACGCGCGCGTCCGAAGGCACTGAACTCTCGACAAATTTTGTCTGCGCAACGGCGACTCTAAGCTGGTCGTATCCGACCGCTCCGACCTTTCCTGATTCATAAACCAAGACGCGGTCGGGGAAGAGATAGAGCGTCTGCCGCCCCACCCCTACGCTGACGGTTTCGATGTTCGTCTTTAAGAAAGGCGGCGACGCCGGGCGGATTTGCGTCGCTTTCCGATCCAACAGCGTGGAAGCGCCGGCATGATACTTCCCTCATAGACCTGCGCCGACGCCGCGATGTGCCAAGTCCCGGCGCAGGCGGCCATGCGCTTCGCGCTTTCGTGCAATGCCTCATAGGCTCGCTCCAAGTGCTCATCGAAGGCATAGAAGAGCACGACTGTCTTGGCGAGAGCGTCACGGCGGAATCCCAGATACGCCGCGACCACGAACGCCAAAAGCATCGCAATCACGACCGCGAGATTGACCTGAGCAATGACGCTGCACCGACGCAAAACACGCCTAAGATAAAGATCGGCCGTCCGATCCGAGCCTTGCCCTGCTTTTCGTCTAGTTCCTTTAGAAGATCGACCGACGAGGAGTCGGTCATCGCCGTTACCTCGCCAGATTCGATTTCCCTCATCGGGCCGACGTCGCTCTGAAACCCGGCCGATGGAATGCGGGCGGGATCGCTCCTCGGACTTGCCGGTCCTGCAGAAGCACCTCGGGAAGACGCCAAGGTCTTACGGTAGTAAATACCACTGCGGCCCATGTGGACGTAATTGCCACGTGGGCCGCTGCCGACCCTAAAGCCTCCTATCCCGGCCGAGATTCCGATCCCGGACTTCGAGAGGTTGAAGCGAATGGGTCCAACCCGAATGCTTTTTCGGAGATAGAAACTCAACTCCGGCCCTTTCCTCGTAAGAGGCGTCGGACCCCCTCGGGTTTCGGTTTGGTGGGATTACGGGGGCGAGCGTCAGCATTCTCGGGGGGCGGAGGTTTCCGCGCTATAGAACCGCAGCCCCACCCCTCCGGCAATACTTTTTCAAATCGGGGGACGGGACGGAGTCCGTCCCTCCGAGTCGCAACCGGGCTCGCTAAGGCAGCCGCGCCCGTCGCTCAGGCACTTGGATTTTCTTCGATGGGCAACCCCGCGGCCTGCCACGCGCGGAATCCGCCGGCCATCGAACGAACATTGCGATAACCCATCTTCTGCAGACTCTCGGTCACGAGCGCGCTGCGGCTGCCGCCGCCGCAGTAGCAAATGATCGGTTGGTCGAGGTCGGGCGCGAGTTCCTCGATCTCTACCTCGACTTCGCCGCGTTCGAGATGGCGCGCGCCGCGCGCGTGGCCTGTCTGCCTGTCGTCGCCCGCGCGGACGTCGAGCAGAAACGCGGAACCGCTCGCGACTTCCTCCGCGGCGGCGTAGGGCGAAATCTCGGTAACGTTCTCTTTCGCAGCGGCGACGAGCTGCTGGAAACGATTCGGCCCAGCTCCGTCGCTCACGAGCCGTAGCTTTTGGTGAACTTCTTTTTCGACTCCGATTCGCTCGGCGCAAGTGTGGCTTCTACTGAGCGGCTGGAATCTGTGTCGCTCGGCTCAGCGGCAATCGGCGCCGGCTCTTCCGGGGCGGAAATGCTGCTCTTCGGTCCGCCTTGCGACGCTTCCACAAAGGCCATCTGCAAACTTGAGAGCGCGTTTTTCAGGACGGTCTGCTCATCGTTCGTGAGGTTCCCCCGGGTCTTCTCCTGGATCATCACCAGTTGGTCGATGAACATCCGTGCGACCTCGAGATTGATCTCCGGCTGGCCGCTCTGCGGATTCGGGATTTGCCCGAGAAAGATGGCGGCGTGCTGCGCCTGCATCATGACAAATTCGACGAAGCGTTGCGTCATCTCTCCGGATTGGGTGTTGGTTTGGACTTCGGCCATTTTGGTTATTCGTTAGGGGTTTTAGTGCTCGCACTTTCGCCCGGCTGGACCGTGGCGAGGATGTAGGGTTGCTGGAAATATTTTGCGGCGACGCGGCGGATCTCTTCGACCGTCACCTGCTCCACTTCGCGCTCGAGCTCGAGGTAATGATCGAAGCCGAGGCCGTAAAGCTCGTCGAGCGCGGCCATGTA
>JBBQDF010000432.1:0-3125 GCA_038319475.1 Thermoanaerobaculia bacterium | reverse complement strand
TCCGGGTGATCCGCGTTCAATACGACCATTTTCGCCGCCCGCCGGGTCTTCCCCCCGGACTTGATGGAGCCGGCGATTCTGTCGGCACCGCGCATGAACGAAAGCGGACCGCTGGCCTGGCCGCCGGCCGACAACATCTCCTTGCCCGAGCGGATCGGCGAGAGGTTGATGCCCGAGCCGGAGCCGCCCTTGAAGATCATCCCCTCGGTCTTGCACCAGTCGAGGATCGACTCCATCGTGTCATCGACGGAGAGGATGAAACAGGCCGAGCACTGCGGCTTCTCCTCGACGCCGACGTTGAACCAGACCGGGCTATTGAAGGCCATCTTCTGGTTGACCAGCAGATGCGTCAGCTCGTCGTGGAAGGTGCGCGCCTCTTCATCGCCCTCGAAGTAGCGGTCTTTGACGCCCCACTCCGTGATGGTTGTGGCGACGCGGCCAATCATCTGCTTCACGCTGCGCTCGCGCTTGTCGCTCCCGAGCGGGCCGCGAAAGTACTTCGAGACGACGACGTTGGTCGCGGTCTGCGACCACGGCTTCGGGATCTCGACGTCCTTCTGCTCGAAGAAGGCGTTGCCGCTCTCGTCGGCGATGACGGCGGTGCGGCGCTCCCACTCCAGCTCCGCGAACGGATCATCACCGGAGCGCGTGAAGAAGCGCTCGACGGTGGACGACGTGCTGGTGAGTGATCGGCGTGTGTGGGGGTCGGCTTGCAGGACCATGGGGGCGGGATTCCTTTCGCGTGACTAGCCTGCCTGTGTTGCTGACACGGCCGGGTGGGCGAGCGTCGCGAGCGCGCGCCGTCCCGTGGTGTGTGTGTCTCGTGACCAAGCGCGCTCGTGCTCGCATCTCCGCACTGGGGACGCGAGTCGATGTAAACGGAGTGTGCAAGCCCCAGAGTGATCGAGAACGATGCGCACGGCAACTGCTGTCATTCCACCTCTCGAAGCGATAATCCCACGTCTTCCTTACAAACGAGCGGCGCCGCGATCGCGTGGGCGATGCGCGGCGCCTGTAGCCCCCGATTAGTTGCGCGCCAAGACCGCAGCGCCTTCCGTGTACGCGTACCAACGCCGCGCGAGCTCGCCGGCGATGACCTCCGGCTTGAGCACGGCGAGACCGACCGGCGAGCGCCCCGCACGCAGCGTCGAGAGCAGCTTCTCGAATGTCGTTGCGTTCATGCCGCTGAGTCGGTGGTCGGTGAGCAGGGCGATGCCATCCTCGATCGCGCGGCGATCCCCACCATCGCTCAGCAGCGCGAGGCGCCGCCGGAGGTCGGTCACGACTTCATCCATGAAGAGTTCTACGTTCGGCATCATGCCTCCCGACACCCGCTCCCGCGCGAGTGTTGCTGCCTGGATCAGCGCCGCGGCCACTGGATGGGCGCGCGATCATCGTGTTGGCGTTCTGGCGTCGCCGGCTGTTCGCCTACGTCGCCCGGCGTCGTTTCCGCTACCGTCGGCGCCGCGTAGCCCGCGCTGAGGTGCTCCGGCACGGCATCGATAATGCGCAAGCGATACACGGAGATCCGCTGCTCGGACGGGCCCTGCAGCTTGAACGTCAGATGTTTGTCGCTGATCGCGAAGCGCATGCCGCCATCGAGCTCCAACACGAGGTCGCCGCGCTCGCGCTCGAGCATGTGCATCTCCCACGACGGCCACATCGTCACTTCGGCGCGGTTGCGGTTCACCTCGCAGGGTCCGCTCGCGATGAATTCGCCCTCGGCGTTCGTCAGCTTGCCTTCTGTTCGCACTCGTCGGCCTCTCTTCAGCCGCTCACGCTTGCTACGAAATCGCTTGGAAGACGGACAATGGCGCGCCAATCGGCTTCAGGGGAATTGCGGACCCACGCGGTCTCGCATTCGCAAACATTCCGGTTTTGGAGGTTGATGACCTTCGAACATCGGAGCACAGAGCGGACCTCCATGCCCTTGGGCGCCGCTCGGTCAATCCCTTTAGCGCGCCAAAAGTCCCCAGCTTCCGCCGTAGTTAGCGGTCGATTGTCTCCTGGCGACTTGCAAACTCCACAGCCCAACGTGTCCATTCAAATTTCCTTTTGATCTGCGCTTCTATTGCACGTTCCGTCTCTTCGCCTGCTCCCGCGGCGCCTCCTCCGGACCCGCGAGCGGGACCGGAGTCTGCACCGGCCGCACCGGGCGGCGGGTACGGGTTGGTGAAATCGGTGCGGCCGGTCGCAGCCGAAGAGAAGGGGGAGAGAACTCAGCGTCGAGCAGCGGCAACTGCGCTTCCGCGGGCCGCGTGTTCGTCCGCATGGCTTCGAGTTCTTCCCGGAGCGCTTCCAGGTCGGCGAACTGCCGGTAGACACTGGCGAAGCGCACATACGCGATGGGGTCAAGCGCCTTCAGCCGGTCCATCACCAGCTCGCCGAGCAGGTGCGACGGCACTTCGGGCGCGGTACGGGTGTTCAGTGACGATTCGATCTGGTCCGCCAGCGCCTCGACCGCGCCGACAGGCAGCGGGCGCTTCTCGCACGCCTTGCGGAGGCCGCCGAGCAGCTTGCCGCGCGAGAACTCCTCGCGCCGTCCATCCTTCTTCACGATGTAGAGCGCTGCAACCTGGACGCGCTCGTGCGTGGTGAATCGGGCGGCGCAGGCCGGGTTCAGGCACTCGCGGCGGCGCCGGATCGCCTCGTCGACGTCGCGCGAGTCGACGACTTTGGATTCTTGGCCAGCGCAGAACGGACAGTGCATTCCCGGATTCTCCCCGCCGGAAACGGAGTGGTGTCCCCTCCGGCTGGAAGCGAGCGTAGCACTACATCTAGTGCTTGTCAATGCCACGGCCGGTCGATCAGCACAAGATATGGTGTTGGAGCCGCCATACGCTCCACGTCCAGAAGAGGGCACGTACGATGGCGCGGCGCGTCGTCAGCATCGACGGTACGGTCGTTAACAAGTCCTTATGGAAATCTCCGTCGCCGTTGTGTAGTATTCCTCCAGTAGCCCAGGCTCCCGGTCCCGTGGTACCTGCCCGTACCACTCCACCGGGTCGGGCTACTCTTTGTCTCCCGGCGCCGAGCCCGGTGCCGCCCCCCGACGGCGCCGCGGATCGCGCGGGAGATGGGTAGGCCGTGAGCGGCGTCATCTCCCAATTCCGCCGCTCACGGCC
>JBBQDF010000431.1:0-3146 GCA_038319475.1 Thermoanaerobaculia bacterium | reverse complement strand
AGGAGTCGCTTCGGTCCACCCCAGGCCCTTCTTGGGAAGGTCGCGGACATGGCCGTAGGAGGCGAGGACGCGAAAGTCCCGACCGAGAAATTTTTCGAGCGTCTTCGCCTTCGCCGGCGACTCGACGATCACGAGGGAACGTGTCATAGGGAGGTTCGAAACTGGCATATCCGCGCGGAAAGCGCAAACGCCGGGTCTCTCCGATTCCCACAACAGAGGCCTATTCCGCACCCGTAAACTGATGTTTCTAAATGGTTTAGTCGCCGCGTCGCGGCGGCTGGGGCGAGAGAGCGGCGCAGGGCTCCGGCGCCCCGCGCCCCCCCACCTGCCGGATCGCGGACGGGTCGGGGACAGCCGGTTTTCGGGCTCTTACTGCGCAACCGGACCCTCCGAGAGAACATACCGGCCCCCGCCCCCGGTCGAGGCGAGCCCTGCCGCCTCGAGCTCGAAAAGGGCGGCTAAGACGCTGGCGGCGGGAAGGTCGGCTGCATCGGCGAGCTCGTCCGGCGTGGCGTTGCCCTCGCGCGCCATCACCCTCAGCACCGCGCGGGCTTCCGAGGACAGATCGACCGCCGGCCCCGGAGGAGCGAGCCGCGAGCGGGGCGGGCCTCCGATCGCCGGGTAGAGCTCCGAGAGGACGTCCTCGGCGCCGCGGCAGAGAATCGCCCCGTCGCGCAGGAGCTCGTGGGCGCCGATCGAGGTCTCTGAAAAAATACTGCCCGGAACGGCAAAGACGTCGCGGCCGAAGTCCGCCGCCAGCCGCGCGGTGATCAGGGAACCGCTCCTGCGGGACGCCTCGACCACGACGACCCCGGAGGAGAGCCCCGCGATGATCCGGTTGCGGATCGGAAAGCTCGCTGCCCGCGGCTCCTCGCCCGGCGGGTGCTCCGAGACGATCAGATGTGCCGGCCGCAGCGACTCCTTCAGCCGGGAGTTCTCTCTCGGATAATCGACGTCCAGGCCGCATCCGAGCACCGCGATCGTGCCTCCCGGCCCTTCTCGCGCGGCTGCGTGCGCTTCCGCGTCCACGCCCCGCGCAAAGCCCGAGACCACGCACACGCCCGCCAGAGACAGATCGCGGGCGAGTCGGGCGGCCACTTCTCGCCCGTATCGGGTGGCTCCGCGGGACCCCACGACCGCGACCAGCGGCAGGGAGAGTCTGGCGACGTTGCCGACCGTGAAGAGGAGAAACGGAGGGTCCGGGATCTCCGCGAGCGCCCTCGGATAGGCATCGTCAAAGGCCGTCACGAGCGTCATGCCGGCGCGCTCGAACGCCGCCGCCCAGGTCTCGCACTCCCGGTCGTCGACGGAGCGCAGCAGGGCGTGAGCGCGCTCCGAAGACTTCAGCCCGGAGGCGAGCTCCTGCTCGTCGGCCCCCAGAGTGGCCTCGACTCCCCCGAGCGCCCGCACGACCGGCCAGACGCGGCGGGGAGAAAGCAGCGGCGACCGCGCCCAGGAAAGTGCGAGACGCCGCAGGAGCGGAGAGGAAGGCGACGGGTCCCGAGTCAGGCTTAATCCTTTCTTGAGGCGCGGCGACGCCGCGAAAAGCGCCGGAACACTCCAGTTTGCGCCCGATGACGGCGAGTTCTCTCCCGAATTGTCGCCAGAGGCCGGGGAACCCATCCTGCGGGGAACAAAATCGCCGGAAGACGCTTTCCTATAATAGCCGCCGGCGATCGGAGAAAAGCGTGAAGCGACCACCTGTTTTCGTGCTCCTTCTGGTGAGCGTTCTGGCATCCGCGGCCGGGTGCGCGGGGTATTCCCGCACCGACAGGGCGGCATCCCAGCTCGCCTTCGGGACCGAGGTCGCGCGCAAGGGGCTCTGGCGCGAGGCGTCGTTCCGGTTCGAGCAGGCGATCGCGCGCGAGCCGAACAACGCCCGGGCTCACAACAACCTGGCGGTGGCTCTCGAGGCCAGCGGCGAATATGCGCGCGCCCTCGGCGAGTACAAGCGGGCCCTGGAGCTCGATCCCAAAGACACGTACATCCGACGCAACTACGCGCGGTTTGCCGAGTTCTACACGTCGTACACGCGGACGACCGGAAAGGCCGCCAGTGGCTCTTAGCAACCGGCTCCGGTACGCAGGCGCGGTCACCCTCGCCCTTCTGCTTCCGCTCGCAACCGCCGCCCCGGCGTTTGCCGGGGTGTCGCAGGTGCGCCTGAAGCTGCCCTTGAAGCCCCGCCTGCCTCTGCGCGGGAATGAAAAGATCGCTCTCGCCCCCTTTCTCCTCGTGCAGGACGCGGAGCGCTCGAAGGACAAGAGGCTCCAGAACGTGGACCTTCAGGCGGAATTCCACCGGTTCTTGAAAAAGCAGATCGACAAGAAGACGAAGCTCGAAGTCAGCGAGACGCCACCCGAGATGAAGCTTCCGACGCAGAATCTCGCGGAGCTCGGCCGGGCATCGGAGTTCTGGCGCTCGGTCGGCACGGCCACGGGCGCCGAGATCATCGTCTCGGGAACGCTCGAGTTCCGGGTCGAGGACCGCTCCGGGTACAAGACGGAGGAATACAACTCCCCCATCAACGGCCAGACCTACTACCGTCAGGTGTACGTCGAGCAGACGGGATTCGTCTTCGACATCGTCTTTCTCGTCTTCGACGGCCGCACGGGAGAAAAGATCCTCCAGGACGAGTTCAAGGACTTCCGCCAGACGGGTGGCCGGCGCGCCGACGAGCTCCAGGGACTCTTCGAAAACCTCTTTTCACTCGAGAACCAGATCCTGAACCTTTTCGTCGCCCGCGAGCGCGAAGCCGACCGATACATCTTCACCGACTGACGCCTTTCGACGGGAGCCTCCGAATGAAGAAAGCGCTGCTGATGGTGTCTCTTCTCCTCTGTACGGCGCCTTTGGCGCGGGCGCAGGAGGGAGGGTTCGGCGAGAACAAGATCGCCTACGACAAGTTCGAGTGGAAGACCTACCGCTCGACCCACTTCACGATCTACTTCTACGAGCGGGAGCGTCCGTCGCTTCAGAAGGTGGCGTCCTACGCGGAGAGCGCCTACGACGACATCTCCCGCCAGCTGAATTTCCAGATTCCCAAGCCCATCAACCTGATCTACTACGCCACCCACTCCGACTTCGAGCAGACCAACACTCTCTTGAACTTCATTCCCGAGGGGGTCGGCGCCTTCGCGCTCCCCTCG
>JBBQDF010000430.1:0-3157 GCA_038319475.1 Thermoanaerobaculia bacterium | reverse complement strand
TTTCTGCGCCTTTGATCCGGACCGGATTTCCTGCGAAGAACTCGCCCGGGAAATCGAAACCGCAAAGCCGCATTCACTGGAAACGCCGGCCGGCCGCGAGCACGCGATCGACGTCGTGTACGGAGGCCCGGACCTGGAGGCGCTCGCCCGGCGCGCGGGGCTCTCCCTCGACGAGGCGGCGTCCCGTCATGCCGCGGCGGATTACCGCGTCGCTTTTCTCGGCTTCGCTCCCGGCTTCGCTTACCTGACCGGGCTTCCGGCGGAGCTCGCCGCGCCGCGCCTTCCGACCCCTCGCACCCGGGTCCCCGCGGGAAGCGTCGCGGTCGCGGGGGGCTATTGCGGGATCTACCCGGCGGAGAGCCCGGGCGGATGGAACCTGATCGGCCGCGCGCGCGCGCGTCTCTTCGACCCGGACCGCGAGCCACCCGCGCTCTTTGCTCCGGGAGACCGCGTGCGTTTTCGCGCCCGTCGCGCGGAGGAGCTGGAGGTGGTGGCGCCTCTCCCGGCGCGAAATTCCCCCGGGGGGACACCCGTCTTTCGCGTCATGGCGCCGGGTCTCTGGTGCTCCACCGTGGCCGCGCCGTTTCGAGGGCGTGGGTCGTCGGGTCTCCCGCCTTCAGGCGCGATGGATCCCGCGGCGCTGCAGCACGGAAATGCGCTTCTCCGGAACGCCGCGGGCGCCGCGGCGCTGGAGTTCGCTGTCGCGGGCCCCGAGCTCGAAGCGCTCCAGGACATTCGTGTCGCTGTCGCGGGCGGCGTGTGCGATGCCGCGGTCGGCGGCGTTGCGCTGGAGAACGGGGCTCCCGTGACGGTCCGCCGGGGGCAGCGCGTGACGCTCGGACCGGTGCGGCGGGGGGTCCGCGCGTATCTGTGCGCCGCCGGGGGCTTCGAGCCACCGGGTCTTCTCTCCATCCCGGAGCGATTTGCCGCGGGAGACCTGCTTTTTCGCGCGCGCGGGTCGTCGCCCGGCGCGATATCCGTGTTGCAGCCGGCGCCGGAATTCACGCCCGAACCGGTGGTACGCATCGTGCTGGGACCCCAGGAAGACTCGTTCGCCCATGAGGGGGTCGCCGCCTTGCTGAATTCCCCATTTCGCATTTCATCCGCCAGTGACCGCCGGGGCATCCGTCTGGAGGGGCCCTCGCTCACGTTCCGCGGAGGTTGTGAGATTCCGCCCGAAGGCACCGCGCTCGGCGCGATCCAGGTCCCGGGGGACGGGCAGCCCATCGTGCTCGGTCCGGACCGGCCGGTCACGGGCGGGTATCCGAAAATCGGCACGGTGATCTCCGCGGACTTCCGCCTGGTCGCGCAGGCGCGGCCGGGAACGTTCCTGCGTTTCCGGGTGATTTCCGCAGGCGAGGCCCTGGCGGCGAGGCGTAGGATGCCACCGTCGTGAGCATCGATCTGAACGCCGACGTCGGCGAAGGTCTGGATGACTCCGCGCTGCTGCCTTTCGTAACCTCCGCAAACGTCGCGTGCGGCCTTCATGCCGGGGACCCTTTCTCGATGGATGAGACGGTCGCCGCCGCGCTCTCGCAGGGCGTGCGCGTGGGCGCCCATCCCGGGTATCCGGATCCCGCAAACTTCGGCCGCCTGCGCGTCGAGATGTCAGCCGACGCCGTCGAAGCTCTCGTCCTTTACCAGATCTCCGCCCTCGACGGGTTCGTGCGGTCGCGCGGCGGAACCATGACGCACGTCAAGCCTCACGGCGCGCTGTATCACGCTGCCGCGGAATTTCCGGATGTGGCACGCGCGATCGCGGAGGCCGTGCGCCGTCTGCGGCCGAGCCTCGTGCTCTTCGGCCCCCCGGGCTCTCTGCTGATGGAGGCGGGCCGCGAAGCGGGGCTGCCCGTCGCGGCCGAGGCCTTCGCGGATCGCCGGTATCTGCCGGACGGTTCACTGGTCCCGCGAACGGAGCGGGGCGCGGTCCTCTCTTCCCCGGACGAAGCCGCCGAGCAGGCGCTCTCGCTCGCGCGCGATGGACGGGTCATCACGAACCAGGGAACGACCATCTCGGTTCACGCCGATACTCTCTGCATTCATGGCGACACGCCGGGCGCGCCCGAGTTTGCTCGCCGCATTCACGAGCGGTTCCGGGAAGAAGGGATCCGGATCGCCCCGCTCGAAGTTTCCCCTTCGCGGGACCGGCGCGCTCAGGCGGCCGCCCCTCTCCATTGAGGTCCAACATGTGGAACCCGAAACGACTCCCGGAACAGGAAGAAGAAGCGGCCCCCGGAATCTTCTCGCGATTGAAAGACGCGCTCGTCGCGACGAAAGGTCTCGTCGGAACGCGCGTCGAGATGTTTCGCGCGGAAGCCTCGGAGAAGGGCAGCCTCGTCGGGCGCGGCGCGGCAGGGCTCGGCGTCGCGCTCGTCGTCGGCTGGTTCGCGATGCTCCTCTTCACGGCGCTCGTCGCCGTGTTGCTCGCCCGGCTGTTCGACAGCCTGTGGCTCGGACTCCTGGTGGCTTTCGTCCTCTACCTCGCGGGGGCCGGTGCGGCCGCCTTCCTCGGGATGAAGGCCTTCAAGCAGTTCAAGCTCTTCCACTTCCCCGAGACATCGAAGGGTCTCCAGGAGGACTGGGCCGCGATTCGCGATTCGATCCGGGCCCCCGTGATCGAAGAAGGAGAGGAGAACGACCTCGAGGCCCGATTCCGGGCGGGTTCCGAATGAGCGAACCAGGCAAGAAGCAGAAGGGGAAGGATCACTCCGCCCGCCTGACGGAGCTCGCTGCCCGCGGCGCGCTCGAGCGCCGGCGCCTGACGGGAGCCGTGCTCGACGTCGCCGGCGACGTGCGGAAACATCGTCTGCGCTGGAAGGTCGCCGGACTGGCGGCAACCGGTGTCGCGACCGCGGGAACAGCCGCATGGAAGCTGTTCGGCAAGTCGTCTCCCGCGGCGAAGATCGGGAAGGCGGCGTCCGCGACCTCGATCGTGCTCGGTCTCGGGAAGGCGTTCCTGCGGATTCGACGGTTTTTGTAAGACGTCGCCTCACGTCGCCTCCGCTCACTACGGGACGTGCCGTTCGCCCTGCGAACGACACCGGCGAGCGGCTCGCCTGTCGGCTCGACCGCTCGCCTCGTCCCTGCGTTCTCTGCGGCTCCCGCCCCCACGTCGCTCCGCTCACCGCGTTCGCTCACGCTCCCGCCCCGAGAGGCT
>JBBQDF010000429.1:0-3182 GCA_038319475.1 Thermoanaerobaculia bacterium | reverse complement strand
GCTCGACATGGGCTTTGCGGAAGAGCTCGAGGCGATCCTCGAGGCGACCCCGTCCGAGCGGCAGACCGCGCTTTTCTCGGCGACGCTTCCCTCGCGGATCGTCTCGATAGCGGAGCGGCACCTGCGCAACCCGGTCCGGGTCACGCTCGGCCGGGCGAAGACCGCGGCGGGCAAGTTGCCGCGCGTGCGGCAGGTCGCCTACGTCGTCTCGCGCGCGCACAAGGCGGCCGCGCTGGCGCGGGTGCTCGACATGGAGAGCCCCGCGTCCGCGATCGTCTTCTGCCGCACCCGCCTGGAGGTCGAGACCCTGGTCGAGTCGCTGAACGCGCATGGTTTTCGCGCGGAGGCGCTGCATGGCGGTCTCGTCCAGCGGCAGCGCGACCGGGTGATGACGGCCCTGCGGGCGGCGAAGGTCGATCTGATCGTGGCGACGGACGTTGCCGCGCGCGGGCTCGACATCGAGCACCTCTCGCACTTCTTCAACTACGACGTCCCGCCGACCCCGGAGGCCTACGTCCACCGGATCGGGCGCACCGGCCGCGTCGGCCGCGCGGGCGTCGCGATCACCCTCGCGGAGCCGCGCGAGCACCGGCTTCTCCGCATCATCGAGGGCTTCACGAAACAGAAGATCGAAGTGGCGACGGTCCCGACCGTGGCGGACCTGCGGGCCCGGCGTCTGGATCTCACGAAAGCGTCGCTGCGGGAGCAGCTGCTGGGCGGGGGGCTCGATGACGTGCGCGTCGTCGTCGAGGCGCTCGCGGAGGAGTTCGACATTCTCGACATCGCCGCCGCCGGGGTGAAGCTCGCGCATGCGGCGACCCTCGACGGCGGAGGCGATGGAGATTCGGAGCGCGAGATCCCGTCGCCCCCCGTGTTCGAGAGGCCCCGGCCGACTGAGAGAAGCGACCGGTTTGCCGGAAAGGGAGACCGCGGCGCCCGGCCGCCGTTTCGTTCCGGCGGCCGCCGGCCCGCCGGAGAACCGCTGACGCGGATCCACGTCGGGGCAGGGCGTTCCGCGGGAGTTCGTCCGGGCGATCTCGTCGGAGCGATCACCGGAGAGGCGGGGATCGGCTCGCGGGAGATCGGCGCGATCGAGATCGCGGACCGTTTTTCCCTCGTCGAGGTCCCGGAGCGCCTCGCAAACTCCATCGTCTCGGCGCTCCGCGCGAGCACCCTCAAGGGCAAGAAGGTCCCCGTCCGGCGCGAGCGGGAGAGTCCCGCGTAGAAGCGCCCGGCGGCTGGCCGGTCCGATGGCGGCCCACCCGACCGCACGCTTCCAAGTGGAGCCCCTCCAGGAAGCTCGGAACGCGACTGCGCGGCGATCAGGGGACCCGGGTCGGGGGCCCGAATCGTTCCGGGCGGAACTTCAACATCCGCAGCAGCGGCTCGTACCGGTCGAGCCGGGAGGCGTCCCGCCGCCAGGGCAGGAGCGACGTGTAGAAGCGGGTACCCGTCTCCTCCGGCTCGCCGAGTTCCTTGTCCATCCCGAGCATCGGATCGAGCAGAAGGAGTCCCGCCGTCACGCCTTCGAGCGGACTCCACGCGCCCCGCACGTGGCCGCGCTTCCACCCTCGCGTGTAGAAAAAAGAACCGGTCTCCCCCGGGGCTCCTTCGACGGGAAGCCGGCGGAGGTCCTTCATCTCGCGAATCGGCAGCGGTGTCGCCTCGGGGCCTCCCCCGTCGACCGCCGGAGAGGTCTCGACACCGGCGAGCCGATGCGCCTTCGATGTCAGCCGGATCACGTATTGCGACTCTCCGGGGCGCGGAGCCTTCAGTCGCGCCGGTAGGTCGCGGCCCGCGGACCTTTTCCCTTCGAGCCGCCCAGGCGGAAGGACGGCGTCGTCCAGGAGGTCGGTCGCGAGGACGATGCGGTAGCAGCCGCAGGTGTACACGGTCGTGAGAAGAAGCGGCGCCGAGTCCTCCTCGCGCAGGGTGACGATCGCGAGGACGCCGACGTTGCGGTGCCGCTCGAAAAAAACGGAGGCCTTGAACGCGAGTTTCTCGAAATGGATCCGGTAAACGAGATGCAGCACTTTCGTCCCGCCGACGACGTCCCGGCGCGCCTCGGTGAAGACCGCCGGCGTCTCCGTGTCGATTCGCGCCCTGTCGCGGCCTCCCTTCCGGTAGAGAGCCGGCGTCCCGATGCGATTGAAGGACCGGTCCCCCTCTTCGACCACGAAGACCGGCGCGAAGCAGCGCAGCAGCGCGGCGTCGTCCCTCGACCCCGCGTCCGCCGGCGCGCAGGCCGCCGGCGCCCAGGTGTGGTCCGAGGCGGTGGCGGCGGCAGCCGTCAAGACGCCGACGAGAAAGGCACAAGCCGCCTGGAGGAAACGCCGGCGCCCTGCCGCGGGCGTCACAGGGAGGTGACGCCCTGCGTGTTGCGCTGGAGCAGGACGCCCGCGCCGAGGGCGAACAGGACGACGCCGTTGGCGACGACGATCATGGGCACCGAGAGGAACGAGGCCAGAAAGACCCCGAGGAGGTTCGACAGCGGCATCGCGCCGCGGAACGCGAGCGAGTAGATGCTGACGACGCGCCCCCGCAGGTGGTCTTCGACGTGCGTCTGGACGAGGGTCATGAACATCGCGAAAATGATCATGAGGGCGGCGCCCGCGACGAGCAGGATCGCGTAGGAGAGGGCGAGGCTCCGCGACAGCGCGAAGCTCACCATCAGCGCGCCGAAGAGCATCTGCGTCATGACCGCGACGAACCCTTTTCGACGGACGTTCCCGAACGCCGCGACCCCGATCGCGCCGATCACGGCGCCGATCCCGAACGCGGCGAGAAGACCGCTGAATCCCTTGGCGTCCCGGTGGAAGATTTCCTTCGCGAACACGGGGAGATACGTGACGAGCGCGACCGAACAGAAGCTGCCCGCAAATGCCATGACCACGAGGGCCAGGAGCGGGCCGCCGTCCCGCACCGCTTTAACCCCCGTCTTCAAGCTCCGCCAGACCGGCTCCGCGGCCGGGGCGACGGGCGCTCCGCGTTTCAGGAGGAGGATCGCGGCGATCACCGCGATGAATGAGACGCCGTTCAAGCCGAAGCACGCGGCCGCGCCGAATTTGTAGAACGCGATACCGGCCAGCACGGGCCCGATCACGCGCGCGAGGTTGAACTGGATCGAATTCAACGCGACCGCGTTCGAGAGGTCCTCGCGGTCCACGAGGGTCGGGACGAGC
>JBBQDF010000428.1:0-3182 GCA_038319475.1 Thermoanaerobaculia bacterium | reverse complement strand
TCCCGTGCCGACGTACACGACGTTCGGAGAGGAGGGCGCGTAGGCGACCGCTCCGACCGAGAGGTCGTTTAATCCGTCGGTGAGCGGGATCCAGCTCGCCCCGCTGTCTGTGGTCTTCCAGACACCGCCGCCCGCCGCTCCTGCCAGCACCGTTCCCGAATCGGTCGGGTGCGGTGCGATGCCCGTCATCCGGCCCGCGCCGTTCGTCGGCCCGAGGGAGACCCAGGTCGATCCTCCGACCGACAGGGGGAAGCGGCCGCCCCGCCGCCGCTCCTCATCGCGAAACCGGGAGTACTCCGCCGCGACTCTTTCCCGCCGCCGCTCCGGATCGATCCGGCCGGCTTCGCCGTGGCGCTTCAGATACAGGAGGGCGCGCTCGAGGATCTGTTCGGGGCCGTCGTCGTTTTCCCGCGCCATCTCGGGCTCGGCAGCCGAAGCCGCGAGCGGACGCGCCCCCGCGCGTTGGTCCGCGCGAAGAAAGATCGACCCGCCGGTCAGGAGCAGGATCGAGAGGGCGACGAAGCGCCTCGGGAGGGATCGAAGAGAGGCCGTCCGCGGATTCTAGCCGGAAATGCGCTTTTTCTGGTCAGATTTCGGTCGACATTTTGTGCGGAGGCCCGCCGGGGATCGGCCTGGTCTCAGGCGGGCTCGCCGCGGGGGTTGGAATCAGGCGGGAATCAGGCGGGGCGGCTCTCACCGACCCGCCTGACGGGGTCACATCTTTTTCATTTCACCGACGTGGACCCAGGTGGCCCACATCTTTCCGTCCTTCTCCGCGCCCTTGTAATGAACGAGCGCGCCTTCCTTCAGCTCGCCGCCCTCGACTTTGGTGGCGTCGTTCCAGTAGATCGAGGAGTCCGTACCGGCAGTGTCCTTGACCATCATCATCTTGCCGGCCATGTCGAGTTTGGAAATGGTGCCTTCGCTGGCGCCGGCCATTTTCCCCTTGCCTGCCATCTTGTCGTCTCCGGCCACCGCTACGACGGCAAGACAGAGAACCGCCACCAACGAGAGTGCGAAAACCTTTTTCATTCATCCTCCTGGCCGCCGACGCGAAATTGCGCCGCGGTAATCTGACATCCTTGGAAAATCCGCAGAGCCCGCCGACCTAACCAGGATCTTCTCGGATCAGTCGTCGAGCCCTTTCGATTGACAGGGGTGGGATCTTATCTCGGCGGGGACGCCCGAACGCGAAATGCGCCGCCAGGACGCCCGCCCGTGCGACCGCGTATGAATTTGACACCGGGCTCTACCAGACCGGATAATCCGCCCGGCCCGACTTTGCCGAAAACTCTCAAAACGATCCTCGTCGGGAAGGCGCGCGATCCTCTCGATCCGCAGATCTTCCACCACGTGACGCTGGTCGCCTTCCTCGCCTGGGTCGGCCTCGGCGCCGACGGCCTTTCCTCTTCCGCTTACGGGCCGGAGGAAGCGTTCAAGGCGCTCGGCTCCCATGCCTATCTGGCCGTTTTGCTCGCCGGGATGATCGCGGGGACGGTGCTCATCATCTCCGCCTGCTACAGCAAGGTGATCGAGCTCTTCCCCGGCGGTGGCGGCGGGTACCTGGTCGCGACGAAGCTCCTGGGGCCGCGCTTCGGCGTCGTTTCGGGTTGTGCTCTCATCGTCGACTATGTCCTGACGATCTCGACCTCCGCCGCTTCGGGGGTCGATCAGATCTTCAGTTTCCTTCCGGAGCACCTCCACCATCTGCGGTTCGCCTCGAAGCTCTCGATCCTGGCGCTGCTGGTGCTCCTGAACCTGCGCGGAATCAAGGAGAGCGTGACGATCCTCGTTCCCATCTTTCTGCTTTTCATCGCGACGCACTTCCTGATGATCACCGCGGCGCTCGCGCAGCACTTCTTCGCGCTTCCGACGGTCTTCTCGGGAGCGATGCACGAGGCGAAGAACACCTCTTTTTCTCTCGGGTTTCTTCCGATGTTCCTGATCATCCTGCGCGCCTACTCGCTCGGCGGCGGCGCCTACACCGGAATCGAGGCCGTCTCGAACGGAGTCCAGATCCTGCGGGAGCCGAAGGTCCCGAACGCGAAACGGACGATGCTCTACATGGCGGTTTCGCTCGCCTTCACGGCCAGCGGGATCATCCTCGCGTATCTCCTGACAGGGTCCCGTCCCCATCCGACGAAGGTGATGAACGCCGTGCTCGCGGACCGCGTGTTCGGCGCGTGGACGATCGGCAGCCTGTCGATCGGGCCGATCCTGGTCGTCGTCACTCTCGTCTCGGCGGGGTGCCTGCTGTTCGTCGCCGCGCAGACCGGCTTTCTCGACGGGCCGCGGATTCTTGCCAACATGGCAACCGACTCCTGGGCGCCTCGCCGCTTCGCGCAGCTCTCTGACCGGCTCGTTACTAACAACGGGATCTGGCTCATGGGGCTCGCGGCGTTCGCCACTCTCGTCTACACGCACGGATCCGTTTCGCTGCTCCTCGTCATGTATGCCATCAACGTTTTCCTGACTTTCACGCTGACCCTGCTGGGGATGACGCGGTACTGGTGGGTGGAGCGGGGCACGCCGGGCTGGATCCGGAATTTCGCGCTGCAGTTCACCGGGCTCGTCCTCTGCGGCTCGATCCTCGTCGTCACGATTTACGAGAAGTTCGGCGAGGGGGGCTGGGTGACCGTGGTCGTCACGGCAACCGTGATCGCCGTCGCGTTTTCCGTCAAGCGCCACTACCTGATGGTCGGGGAGCAGCTCCGCCGTCTCGACGACCAGTTCTTGAACCTTCCTCTTCATCACCACGCGTCGGGTGAACCGATCGCCCGGGAGGAACCGGTCGCCGTCATGCTGGTGAATGGTTTTTCGGGGGTCGGCGTGCACACGCTGCTCGCCGTTCAGACGCTCTTTCCCCGCCTCTACCGGAACTACGTGTTTGCCTCGGTCGGAGTCATCGATTCTTCGCACTTCAAGGGGGTCGATGAGATCGAGGCGCTGAAGGCGCAGACCATCGAAGACCTAGGCAAGTACGTCCAGTTCGCCCGGGGAATGGGTGAGTTCCGCGCCGAGTCGCGCTACGGGATCGGGACGGAGGCGGTCAGCGCCGTGGTCGACGTCTGCGAGTCGATCCGGGAAGAATTTCCGCGGGCGGTCTTTTACCTCGGCCAGCTCGTCTTTCAGAACGAAAAGTTCTACTACCGCGTCCTGCACAACGAGACGGCCTTCGGGAT
>JBBQDF010000427.1:0-3194 GCA_038319475.1 Thermoanaerobaculia bacterium | reverse complement strand
CCCCTCGAAGAAAGATTGCCCCCGACGACGGAGAGCGAGACGCGCGCTGAGACCTGCGGGTCGGCGCGAAGAGCGGCCGCGACGTTCGACAGGGGGCCGATCGCGACGAGCCGCGTCCCGGCGGGAAGCGCGGCGATCGATGCGCCCGCGGCGGCTGCCCCGCCAGCCTCTCCGCCGCCCCGCACGATCCGCACGGGAACTCCGGCGGCCTCGACGAGGGCGCGCGCGCAACCTTCCGCGACGCCGGCCGGCGCGTTGCCGGTGACGGTGGAGATTCCGAGCAGGACGATGCGCTCGAGACGCGCCGCGCCGAGGAGAGCCGCCAGCGCGAATCCGTCGTCGACGTCTCCCCGCCCGGCACCGAGCGCCACGTCGGTGTCGACCCACACCGCGGGGACGTCTTGCGACGGAACGGGCGCCCCGGTCAACGCGGGACGAAGAAGAACGTCACGGCGCAGATGAGGTAGAGCGCGAGAAGCTGCGCGCCTTCCAGCCAGTCGCTCTCCCCGTCCAGAGAGTTGTACGCGAAGATCGCGGAAGTGGCGAGGAGCGCGACGAGCTCCATCGGCCGGAAAATCAGGTTCAACGGGTGAAGCAGGAGGCTCGCGAGGACCAGACACGGAGCGACGAAAACGGCCACCTGGATCGACGAGCTCGCCGCAATCGAAAACGCGAGCTCCATCCGGTTCGCGCGCGCGAATTCGACGGCGCTGTAGTACTCGGCGACGTTGCCGACGATGGGGATCACGACCAGCCCCACGAAAAACGAGGAGAGGCCAATCGAGCGGGAGACGGGTTCGACGGACCCGACCAGAAGCTCGCTGGCCGCGGCAGTCGCGACGACGGCCCCGGCGAGCACGCCGAACGAGCGCCCGAGGCCCCAGGGTTCCCCTTGCGCGATGGAGGCGTGCGGTGCCTCGCGGGCGGCTCGGCGTCCCGCCGCCGAGAAATAGGAGTATCCGATGTAGGCGCCGTAGGTCGCGAGCAGGAGGATCGCGATCGCGACCGAGACCTCCTCCTGCAGAAACGCGCTCCGTTCCGCCTGCGCGAACACCGCGGGCAGGGCCATCGCGGAAACCGCGAGAATCATCATGGTCGACGCGCGCCGGACGGACTCCAGGTGGAACCGCTGTGTCCCGTGGCGCAGACCGCCGACGAAGGCGGCGAGGCCGAGGCCGAGCAGCGCGTTGGACAGGATCGATCCGACCAGAGACGCCTTCACGAGCTCGGGAAGGCCTTCTTTGAGGGCGAAGAGCGTGATGATCAGCTCGGCCGCGTTTCCGAAGGTCGCGTTGATCAGGCCCCCGAGACCTTCGCCGAGATGCGCCGCGACGTGCTCGGTTGCGGTCTTGATCAGGAGCGCGAGCGGAATCAGCGCAAGAGCCGCGCCGGCGAAGACGACCCACTCCGGTCCCCCGCCGCGGCGCGCGAACCACGCGGCGGGGATCCCGAGAAGGAGGAGTCCGGTCCACCGCGCCATGGAGGCGCGATGATACGGGAAAAAAGTGAGCGAAAGACCGCGCGGCGCCCCGCGCGCAGCGCGGAAAGGTCGCCGCACCGTTTTTGGGCGCGCGCACCCCACGCGCGGCCAGAAATGCCGAAAGTCAGGTGCCTCGATCCGAGCGGTGATGAGTATGTGAGGTCCTGACAGCTGATAGCTTCCCCCCATGCTCCGTGCCGGAATCGTCGGCCTGCCGAACGTCGGCAAGTCCACCCTCTTCAACGCCCTGACGCGCACGCGCAAGGCGGAAGCGGCGAACTATCCGTTCTGCACGATCGAGCCGAACGTCGGCGTGGTCTCGGTTCCGGACGATCGCCTGGAGCCGCTCGCGCGGATCGCGAAGACGTCGAAAATCGTGCCGGCCGCGATCGAATTCGTCGACATCGCGGGTCTCGTGCGCGGGGCGTCGAAGGGGGAAGGACTCGGGAACAAGTTCCTGCAGCACATACGCGAGGTGGACGCCGTGATCCAGGTCGTGCGCTGCTTCGAGGACCGGGACGTGGTCCACGTGTCGGGGACCCTCGATCCACTCGCGGACATCGAAACCGTCTCGACCGAGCTCGTCCTCGCGGATCTCGAAACCGTCACCCGGGCCCGCGACAAGGCCGAACGCATCGCCCGCGGCGGCGACAAGGAGGCGCGGGCCACCGTCGCGGCCGCGGACCGTCTCCTTCCGCATTTAAATTCCGGAAAACCCGCCATCACGCTGTCGTTCGAGAGCGATGACGAGAAGTCGGCTGCGGCTCGCTTTTTTCTTCTCACGTCCAAGCCGACGCTCTTCGTCGCGAATGTCTCCGAGGACACGCTCGCGAATGCCGGGTCCCTGCCGAACGTGCAGGCGGTGCGCGGCTACGCCGAGACGCATCTGGGCGCCGAGTCGGTCGTCATTTCCGCACAGATCGAAGCGGAGCTGGCGGATCTTCCTCCGGAAGACGCCCGTGAGTACCTGGCCGGGCTCGGCGTCGCCGAGTCGGGAGTCGGCGCTCTCATTCGGGCCGCGTACCACCTGCTCGGGCTCCGCACGTACTTCACGGCCGGGGAGAAGGAAGCGCGCGCCTGGACGATCCATGCGGGCGACACGGCCCCGGCCGCCGCGGGCGTGATCCACTCCGACTTCGAGAAGGGCTTCATCAAGGCCGAGACCGTCTCCTACGACGACCTCGTGGGCAACGGGTCGATGGCCGCCGCCCGCGAAAAGGGGCTCGTCCGCCAGGAAGGCCGCGACTACGTCGTCGCCGACGGCGACGTGATGCTCTTCAGATTCAACGTCTAGCGGCTCTACCGCTTGATCACGAGGCACTGATTTTCAGCATTTTTGGGCGCGCGTGGGACGCGCGCGCCCAAAAACGACGCGGCGTCCTTTCCGCGCTGCTGCGCGGGGCGCCGCCAGGGAAGCTGGTACGCGGCAGTGCGGCTTGGGCTGGGTCGCGGTTTAGCCGTCTGTCGCTCGGTCAGGAGCCCCAAATCCTCTGCACCGCCCAGAACAGGCCGACCGCGGCGATTCCCAGCGAGAGAGGGATCACGACCCGCCGGCGATACCAGAGCTTTTCCCGGAACGGCAGTCCGATCAGAAGAAACGCCGCGAGGATCACCGAGAGCTGGCCGAGCTCGACCCCGGCGTTGAAGCTCAGGAGCGCCGGCAGAAATTCCGACCGCGGCAACCCGAGCTGCGAGAGAACTCCCGCAAAGCCCA
>JBBQDF010000426.1:0-3197 GCA_038319475.1 Thermoanaerobaculia bacterium | reverse complement strand
CGCCGGCGCAGATGGGGCGAGCTGGCCGAGCGATTCTGGCTCTTCGCGGATGACCGCGACGAGCGTCTCGGCTCCCGTTTTTCTCTGAAAGGCGCGCTTCCCGGTCGCCATCTCGTACAGGATCGTGCCGAGCGTGAACTGATCGGAGCGGAAGTCGACGGTGTGCCCGCTCGCCTGTTCGGGCGACATGTATCCCGCTGTCCCCATGACGGTTCCCGGTTGTGTCGCGTCGACCACCGTCGGCAGTCCGGTGACGTCTTCCGAGACGGGCTCCGTCAACTTGGCGAGACCGAAGTCGAGGATCTTGACGAATCCGTCCTTCGACAGCATCACGTTCTCGGGCTTCAGGTCCCGGTGCACGATCCCGGCGGAGTGCGCCTTCGCCAGGCCGTCCGCCGTCTGCACGGCGACGTCGAGGAGCCGCTTCATGGGGACCGGATCTCCCGAGGCCACCAGCTCACGAAGGGTCTTGCCTTCCACCAGCTCCATCGCGATGAAGGTCGTCCCGTCGCTCTCCCCGATATCGTAGACCGTGAGGATGTTGGGGTGGTTCAGGGCCGAGGCCGCGCGCGCTTCCTTCTCGAAGCGCTGCCGGCGGTCGGGATCCGCCGCCATGGCGGCCGGCAGAACCTTGATGGCGACGTCGCGCCCGAGCCGCGCATCCGTCGCGCGGTAAACCTCGCCCATTCCCCCGGCACCGATGGAGGCGGTGACGCGGTACTGGGAGAGCGTGCGGCCGATCATCGTGAATTGCTCCGGCTGAATGTTCAGATGCGAAGGAGGCGGCAATTCTACTTCCCCGCCGGCGGCAAAAAGTTCCCGGTGCGCTTCAAGTTTCGAGAGGGCGGAGAACCGTTCCCGGGAAGGACGTCGATTCTCAGAACAGGGCCGGGCCTCTCACGCCGCCCCTCGCCCTGTCCATACACTCCCCGGGCCGGGGGAAAGGTATAGACGGGCGCGAAGAGGGGGTGAGTCCAGAAATCCTGATTTCGATCAGGCTCGGTCCAGGCCCGGTCCGGTCATCGTTCGGGAACCGGACCCGGTTTCCCGGAAGCTCGCGAGTCGCTAAAGAAGACCTTCCCGTCCTTCATGACGAAGAACACGCGGCCGAGCTCGTTCACATCGGCGAGGGGATCTCCCGGCACCGCGATGACGTCCGCGTAGGCGCCGGGCGCGACGACGCCCAGGCGTCCGCTCATTCCGAGCATTTCGGCCGCGTTCGAGGTCGCGGACTGGATCGCCGCCATCGGGCTCATCCCGAATTCCACCATCCGCGGGAACTCGCGCGCCATCGGGTCGCTCCAGGAGAAGCCGCCGACGTCTGTGCCAAAGGCGATCTTGACCCCCGCTCTCAGGGCCTTCCGGAGCGACGGACCGTGCAGCGCGACCCGCTTGCGGTCCCGCTGCCCCGCCGGCGTCCCCTCCGGCGCGTGGTGGTCGTAGTAGACGGCCATCGTCGGGCAGAGCCACGTGCCCTGCTTCACCATCTGCGCGACCGCGGCGTCGTCGAGATCCAGGCCGTGCTCGATCGAGTCGCACCCCCCGTCGAGCGCGCGGTGAAGTCCGGTTCCGCCATACGCGTGGCACGCCACTTTCTTACCCCAGCCGTGGGCCTCGTCCACGATCGCCTTCAATTCCTCGACCGTCAGCGTCGGTTGCGACACGAAGTTGCCCTGCGCGTCCAGCCACGAACGATGGGTCATGTAGACCTTCATCCAGTCGGCGCCGTGATCGAGCTGCTCGCGCGCGGCCTTGCGCGCCTCGACGGGCCCGTCGATGAGCTGGGCCCCCTTCGGAACGACGATCTCGGGCGCGTACCCTTCGAGGTCGTACCCGCCGGTCGACGAGATCGCGCGCGTCACGACGAACATCCGCGGTCCCGGGATGTATCCGCCCTCGATCGCCTGCTTGATCCCGACGTCCCCGTATCCCGCGCCCTCCGTCTCGACGTCGCGAATCGTCGTGAAGCCCTGCTCGAGCGCGCGGCGCGCGGCGACCACGGCCCGCGCCGCCCGAAACGCGAGCGGGTATTTCAGCAGCTGGACGTCGTAGCCTCCTTCGGCGGGATCCTCTCCCTGCAGGAAGATGTGGGTGTGGGCATCGATCATCCCCGGAAGCACCGTCGCGCGGGACAGGTCGATCACCGCCGCCCCTTCAGGGATTTTCGTAGACGCGGCGTCCCCCACGCTTGCGATCTGGCTGCCGCGAATGACGATCACCTGGTTGCGACGCAAGGCCGAAGACTTCCCGTCAATGAGACTCCCCGCGAGGATCACGGTGACCGCGTCGGCGGCCGGCGCCGGAGTGGCCGCGGCGAGCGCGGCCAGGAGAGAGATGAGAGCCGGAACGGTCGAGAAGCTCATGTTCGTCCTCCTGGGAGGTGCCAAGCCTAATGGAACGGCGGCGTGCGTCCCCGCGCAAACCGGAGCGGAGATGAGCCGGGCCTCCGGCTCAGAGACTTCGCCCGACCGAGGCTGACGCGAGGGAGAGCTCCTGGAGCGTCACTTCGTCCCTGCAAAGCCAGAAGAGGGAGAAATCGAAGCCGTCTTTCTGTGAAACAGCGCGGCCGCTTCTTCGAAGTTCGATGCGTGTTCTCCCCGCGCGCGTCAAGCCTGACAGCGCCTGCACGACCAGGTGGCCTCCTCCGAGCGCGCGTCGCCTCCCCGAGGTGCGAGGCCGCCTGATGGAAGGCCGCTCGCGCGGCCGAGAGGTCGTTCGTGCGGAATGGTCGTCAACCGGGCTCTCCGACGCCGGAGTGTAAGGGAGGCGCTCCGAGGCCTTCGCGGAGGGCTGAAAGGCGGGAATCGCACGCGGACGCCGGGCCGCGCGCGCGCGGAGGACTAGTTGGACGCGCGGCTCAAGAGAATCAGGGCCGCCGCCGAGAGCAGCACCACCAGGATCCCGAGGCCGGCGAAGTCGAGCATCGGTATTGGCGCGGTTGGGACCGGCCCGGACGCGGGGCACGCGGAGGCCGAGGCGTTGACGTTGTTCGAGTCGAGTGTGACGGCGCCGGTGCGGGCGAGCGCGCGGCCGTTGATGTTCGCGCCGGTGTTTAAGGTCACGCTCGCGACGGCCAGGATGTTTCCGACCAGATTTGTCGTCGAGCCGAGCGTGGCGGAGCTTCCGACCGCCCAGAACACATTGCAGTTCTGCCCGCCGTTGATCACCTGCACGCGCGACGCGCTCGCTGTCGTGAG